>JADZBF010000507.1 GCA_020852215.1 Lysobacter sp.
CGTCGGGAGCGAGTCCGGACATGTGCCGGACTCGCGACTTGACTGTGCCGGCAGGAGCCGGCACGAACGGCAACGCCGGCCGCGAAGCGGCGAGCCGCAAGGATGCGGCGAGTCAAAACGATCAGGATGATCGTTTTTCAACAACCTGCTAGAACGTTTCCTGCCTGTCCTGTTGTTGGTCTGTTCCAACATCTTCATGACCTTCGCCTGGTACGGGCACCTCAAGTACAAATCCGCACCGCTGCCGCTGGCGATCGTGGCCAGTTGGGGCATCGCCCTGTTCGAATACAGCTTGATGGTGCCCGCCAACCGCTGGGGCAGCACGGTCTATTCGGCGCCGCAGCTCAAGGGCATGCAGGAAGTGATCACGCTCATCGTCTTCGCCGGATTTTCGACGTGGTCTCTGGAGCAGCCGTTGAAGTGGAATCATTTTGCCGGCTTCGCTTTGATCGTCGTCGCCGCATGGCTGATTTTCTTGGAGTGAGGGCGAACAGCGACGATGCGACCTGTAGGAGCGGCGTCAGCCGCGACAGGCATCCTTCACGCACGTCGTCGCGGCTGACGCCGCTCCCACAAGCGGGATCTTTACTCCATGTTTCGCCGACTGTGGCGCGCTTCCAAGCGCTTCTGGTCGCGGCTTCCGCCGCTCCTACAATCGACATCCCACAACCGCGTTTCGTCGGCCGCGCGATCGCAGCGCTCAGAATTTGATCCTGCCGATCCAAATGTCCTTGTACATCACCCAATCGCCCGCGAAGGAATAAAACGGGTATTTGAACGTCGCCGGTCGGTTCTTCTCGAAGAAGAAATGGCCGACCCAGGCGAAGGCGTAGCCGCTGACCAAGGCCCCCAGCAGCCACCACGGATTACGCTGAAACAGAGCGGTCGCGATGAACGCGAGCGCGCAGGTGGTGCCGACGCAATGCAATCGACGGCAGACCGTGTTCTGGTGTTCGCCAAGATAGAAGGGATAGAACTCGCGAAAACTGCTGAACCGGCTCATTGTGCTTCCTCCCGGACCGTCGCGATCGGAACGATCAGGTCCGCGATGTCTTCGTCGTGAATGGCAATCTTCTGCGCCAGGCCTTCGACATGCAAGCGCAGGATCAAGGCGTAGCGCCGGCCGCAGCCTTCCAGATTCCAGGTCTCGAAGAGGTCGTTGTTCTTCAGCGGTTCGGTGGGCGGCTGCTCGGCGACCGCGCGGTCCAAGCGCGGACACGCCCATGCCGCCAAGACCAGCGGCGCCACCAACGACAGTTCCCTTTGGGCGAAGCTTTCCGACAAACGCGTACCGGCGACTTCGGGATAGGTCGTCGGATGCCAGTCGTGCAGCGTCTTGACGCAGGATCGCGCCGTGGCCGAACGATCGCCTGCAGCGGTGTTGGCGTAGAGGAATTCGATGTCCGCTTTCGCTTTGCGGCCAGCACGTCCCGCTGCGTAAGCGGGCAGTCGCGCGCGGTCTTCCGGCGAGAAGTGGTCGTTCTGCCAGACCGCCAGCGCCGCATCGAGCGGGGCCGCCAACTGCGGCAGAGAGTCCTTGCACTTGGCGGCGACATGCAGACGCAGCAGATAGCCGCGCAGGGCCTCGTCGTCCGCGGCAGCGGCGCACGGCGCCATCGGCAGCATCCCAACGAGCGCCGCGATGCACCAAGCCTGCCGCCCGGTGTCGCGACGCATATTGTCGCGGCCCGCATTTTCGCGACGCGCGTTGTTCCGACGCGAGCGATCTATGCGCATCCGCGTTCTTCCGATTTGGCCCGATCCCAATAGCGCTCCTGTTCCCGCAGCGACAATTCGGCAAGCCGCGCGCCGTCGGCGGCGGCGAGCGCTTCCATCGCGCGGAAGCGGCGCTCGAATTTGCGATTCGCGCGGCGCAAGGCGGCGCCCGGATCGACCTGGGCGTGCCGGGCCAGATTGGCCGCGACGAACAGCAGGTCGCCGATTTCGTCTTCCAAACGATCGCGCGCGTTCGCGTCGTCGGGCGCGGCGGCGACGGCGGCGAATTCCGCTTGGGTTTCGTCCAATTCTTCGCGCAGTTTCTCGATGACCGGCGCGGGGCTGGGCCACTCGAAGCCCACGGCTGCGGCTTTCTTTTGCAACTTCAGCGCGCGCTGCCATTCCGGCAGGCCGGAGGCGATGCCCGCCAGCGCGGACGCATCGTGTTCCGCGCCGTATTTCGCGAGGCGTTCTTTTTTCTTCTCGGCATCCCACATCGCGTTCAGCGCATCGCTGTCTTCGATGCTCATCCCGGCGAACACGTGCGGATGCCGGCGTTCCATCTTGTCGGCGATGGCCTGAGCCACGTCCGCGAACGCGAACGCGCCCTGCTCTTCGGCCATGCGCGCGTGGAAGACCACTTGGAACAGCAAATCGCCGAGCTCGTCCTTCAGGTCGTCCAGATCGCCGCGGTCGATCGCATCGGCCACTTCGTAGGCTTCTTCGATGGTGTACGGCGCGATGGTGGCGAAGGTTTGCTTCGTATCCCAGGGACAGCCGCCCTGCGGGTCGCGCAGGCGGGCCATGATCGCGAGCAGGCGATGGAGGGGATCAGCGGTCATGCGGCTGAGCCCGAACGAATAACGCTGTCATCCCGGGCGCAGCGAGGGACCTGCTTTTCGAAAGCGAACGTGCGCAATGAAAAGCAGGTCCCTCGCTGCGCTCGGGATGACAATGGATGCGGTGCAGGCATAGGCGCAGCGCTCACGCGCGCCAACTCGCCCAGGGCAGTTTCGCATCGCCCATCGCGACGAAATCGCCGTTGAGCACGGTCGCGCGCTGGTTGTAGCGGAACGGACGGCCGCGTGGATCGAGTACCGCGCCGCCCGCAGCTTCGACGATGATCTGACCCGCGGCGGTGTCCCATTCGCTGGTGGGGCCGAAACGCGGATAGACGTCGATCGCGCCCTCGGCGATGCGGCAGAACTTCAGCGACGAACCGACGCCCACGTCCTCGGTGGGGCCGGTCTGCGCCACCATCTTCGCCATGAACGCTTCGGTGCGCGCATCGCGGTGCGAGCGGCTGGCGGCGACGCGCAGCGGCGCGAGCGCGGGCGTGCGCGTGGACAAGGCGATCTCGTGGCCTCCGTCGTCGCGGCGATACGCGCCATGCGCGCGATCGCCCCACCACACGATGCCGGTGGTCGGCGCTTGGATCACGCCGAAGGTAGCGACGCCGTCTTCGATCAACGCGATATTGACCGTGAATTCGCCGTTGCGCTTGACGAATTCGCGGGTGCCGTCGAGCGGATCGACCAACCACAGCCGCGTCCAGCGCAAGCGTTCTTCGGCGGACACTTCGTCGGCCGACTCTTCCGACAGCACCGGAATCTCCGGCGTCAACGCGGTCAAACCGTCGACGATACAGCGATGCGAGGCCAAATCCGCGGCGGTCAGCGGGCTGTTGTCGGCTTTATGGCGCAAGTCCATGCCGCTGGCGTCGCGCGCGTCGCCGCGTTCGTAGACTTCGAGAATCCGCTGCGCCGCTTCCACAGCGAGCGCGATCACGCCTTCGCGCACCTCCGGCTCAAGCAGCATCGGCATAACGGAACCACTCCCGGACCAGGAACAAGGCCGCGATCGAGCGACCTTCGGAAAAATCGTCGCGCAGGATCAATTCGTGCAGCGCGTCCAACCGCCAGGGCACGACGTCGAGCGGTTCCGGTTCGTCGCCGGGCAAGCGTTCTTCGTACAAGTCGCGCGCCAGCACCAGAATGGTTTCGTGGCCCATGTACGTCGGCGCGAGGCTGATGCGGCGCATCACCCGCAGCGAACGCGCGCCGTAGCCGGCTTCTTCCTTCAATTCGCGATTCGCGGCTTCCTCGGGCGTTTCGCCGGGATCGATCTTGCCCTTCACCAATCCGAGTTCGTAGCGATGAGTGCCGGCGGCGTACTCGCGGATCAGCAGCGCGGTGTCGTCGTCCAGCATCGGCACCACGATCACCGCGCCGTTGCCGGTGGCGGGCGCGCGATGGTAGAGGCGGCGTTCGCCATTGGAGAATTCCAGGTCGAGCTCTTCGATCACGCGCTCGGGGTCGCCGCGATGGCGGCGCACGGCATGGACGGTCGGCAGCGGGCGGCTCACGGCGCACCCGCGCCGCAGGCGATAATGTGGGGATGAACACGCATCCCGCGATGATAAACGACGCCGACCGCTGGCGGTCGCGCGATCTGGCCGTGCTGTGGCATCCCTGTACGCAAATGCGGGAGCATCCCGATGCCCTGCCCCTGTGGCCGGTGGCGCGCGGCGAAGGCGCATGGCTGATCGGCCACGACGGCCGCCGGCTGGTGGACGGGGTGAGCAGTTGGTGGACGAATCTGCACGGACACGCCGAGCCGCGCATCGCCGAGGCCATCGCCCGTCAGGCGCGCACGCTGGAACAGGTGATCCTCGCCGGGTTTTCGCACGCCCCGGCGGTGGAACTGGCCGAGCGATTGCTCGCTATCGCTCCGCGCGAGCCCGGGCGCGCGCCGCTGTCCAAAGTCTTCTACGCCGACAACGGCTCGGCCGGGGTGGAAGTCGCGCTGAAGATGGCGTTCCACTGGCATCGCAACCGCGGCGACAGAGGGCGCAGCAAATTCGTCGCGCTGAGCAACGGTTATCACGGCGAAACCATCGGCGCGCTGGCGGTCGGCGACGTGCCGTTGTATCGCCGCGTCTACGCGCCGCTGCTGATGGACGCGTTGTTCGCGCCTTCGCCGGATGCGTTCGGCGCCGACGACGCCGAGCAGCGCGCGGAAGAGGCCGCCGACGCGCTCGCGGGTTTGCTCGATGCGCACGCAGGCGAGATCTGCGCGCTGATTCTCGAGCCGCTGGTGCAATGCGCGGGCGGGATGCGCATGCATCACCCCGCGTATCTGCGCCGTGCGCGCGCATTGTGCGATGCGCACGGCATCTTCTTGATCGCCGACGAAATCGCCACCGGTTTCGGTCGCACCGGCACGCTGTTCGCCTGCGAGCAGGCGGGCATCCAACCCGATCTTCTGTGCCTGTCGAAAGGCCTGACCGGCGGATTTCTGCCGCTGTGCGCGGTCCTGGCGACGCAAACCATCTACGACGGTTTTCTCGACGACTCGCGCGAACGCGCGTTTCTGCATTCGCACAGCTACAGCGGCAACCCGCTGGCCTGCGCCGCGGCGTTGGCGTCGCTGGAGATTCTGGAAAACGACGACACGATCGCGCGCAATCGCGTTACCGCCGCGAAGATGGCCGCGCTGGCCGCGCCGTTCGCGTCGCATCCGGCGGTGGCCGATGTCCGGCAGTCCGGGATGATTCTGGCGATCGAACTGCATCCAGAACCGAGCGAGCGCCCTGCGCCGCGCGACATCGCGGATAAGCGCGTGCTGCGCATGTATCGCGCAGCCTTGGCGCACGGTGTACTGCTGCGGCCGCTGGGCGACGTGCTGTATTGGATGCCGCCGTACTGCATCGACGATGCGCAACTCGAATTGATGGCCGACGCCACCCGTGCGGCGATCCAAGCCGCCCACATCGATGCCGCCGACCAGGAGCCGCCCGCATGCGTCTGACCCGCGTTTTCGTCGATGCCCCGCTCGCGCCCGGCGCGCGCGTCGTCCTGCCCGAAAGCGCGGGCGCGCATCTGGTGCGGGTGCTGCGCCTGCGCGAAGGCGAGGCGTGCGTGTTGTTCAACGGCGACGGTCGCGACTACGACGCGCGCTTGCTCGCGGCGAACAAACGCGGCGTGGAGGCCGAAGTGCTCGACGCGCGAGCGACCGACAACGAATCGCCGCTGCGCATCGTGCTGCTGCAGGGCATCGCCCGCGGCGAGAAGATGGACCTGATCCTGCAGAAAGCCACCGAACTGGGCGTCGCCGCCTTCGTACCGGTGTTCGCCGATCGCACCGAAGTGCGGCTCGACGGCGAACGCTTGGACAAACGCATGTCGCATTGGCGCAGCGTGGTGGTCGCGGCCTGCGAACAATCCGGCCGCGCGCGAATTCCCCAACTCTCCCCCGCCCGCGGCCTGGCCGAAGCCGCCACCGCGCTCGCAACGGATGCGTTGAAACTCACGCTGGACCCGCAGGGCGAGCATCGCTTCGACACCTTGGCGACAGCGCAGACCGACATCGTCGTCGCGATCGGCCCCGAAGGCGGTTGGTCGGAGAATGATCGGCTTGCGCTGCGGGAAAACGGCTTCGCCGGCCTACGTCTTGGCCCGCGCGTCTTGCGCACGGAGACGGCCGGCCTCGCCGCGATTGCGGCGCTGCAGGCGCGGTTCGGGGACTTGTGATGCGGGCGGGCGAAGCGTTCGTCCCGATTAAAGCTGATCTACCCGCTTGAGATTGCGCTTCGCCCACGCATTGGACTTATCCGTCCGCACCGCTTCGGCGAACATCGATTTGGCTCTTTCGCGAAAATAAAGATCGGAGACGGCCTGGTATTTTTTCAGAAATACCATCCCGAGATTATTCATGTAGCGGCTTCGGGTCCTTCGGTGCATCTTCACGTCGGCGAGAAGCCGTTCGTAAACGGCCGCAGAACGACCATGATCGTTGAGCCGTTCGCTCAGAAAATTCGCGTATAGCGACTGTATGTGATGATCGGCTCTTTCGTCCCGGATCAGACGTTCCCACGCCTCGACCGCATCGTAATCGTCCGGGCGTAGCGTGGAGAGTAAACAACGTTCGAAATCATCGAAAAACCGATCGTCTGGCCTCCTTGCCGCGACCCACGAAAGAATCATGTCGATTTCTTCGATCTTGTAGAACACACGATACTTGCAAGCCTGCACTGCGTAAGAAATCAGTCGATTGACATTGTTCGGATGCGTCCTGGCGATATCCCGGCGGAATAACTCAACCGCTTTGCTCCGCATATTCCAGAAAAAGACCGCGGGCATGCTGAGCGCATCCGCTTGATAAATGCCCAGGTCGATTATCGCCGACAACTCCAATGCGTTCAGCCTATCGAAAAAGTGGGATGCGATCAGTTCGCAGCAAAGCACGGTGGACACGGACACGGCCAAAGCCCTTTCGTCGTAAATCGCAGTCAGCAGATTGATCGGCTCCCCGCTTACCCCCTTGTCGCACTCGCGGGCGATCCACAACCATATTCTCTTCTGGAAGACGGGGTCGATATGCCAAGATGGGATATCTTCATAGCGTCGCCCTCGAAGCGCGCGCTCGAATTCGGCTTGATGGGCGAAATCCCGATCGAATTCGAGCAGAGGAAGATCCCATCGCAGAGCGCCGCGACGCAACGCGAACTTGGTGCGGGCCGACAGGAAATCCTGTCTTTTCAACGCACGAAAGATCATTACAAACATATCTTTTCGATTCGTCTGAAGCGAATACTCCAACAAAAACTGCCGAACCCTCTCGTCATGGAAATGCCAAGAGACATCCCCGCTCAACAGCGCTTCGATCTCCTCGAACTTCCGCAATTTGCTCATGCATTCCAGCAATGTCGCGAAGCCGGGCGCGGCGGGAATGAAGCTCAATCGCGACAGCGAATTCAGATAAAAGCTTTCGACATCCTTCTTGCCCTCGCCTTCTTTCGGCAGAATATCGCCACCGTTGCTCCATCCGCGCTTGTCGATATAGTCGAGCAAGCGTTGCGGTGCCGCGCCTCCGCGCTGCTTCAATTCGTTGAGAAAAAGCTCATCGATACTTGAGCCTTTCCGCTGAGGCTTTACAAGAAACTCATCAAGAAGGCATTCTAGGCTTGGGCATTCCATTGAGCGCAGCATCGCCACCGCCCAGAGCATGTTTCCGCCATGCCGGATCGTGCGCAGCCTCGCCTCGACCGCCTCGGCTTCGGTGGAGACGAAATGGGCGAATTTCATGTATTTCGATACGGCGACATGGTCGCGGCGAACGTTCATGGCCTTGAACACCAGGCGGCAGAAGGAATTCGCCTCCTTAGAATTATCGACCGCGGAAAGCGTCAATGCCGCCGCCGCGCGATGCAGCGCAAGCTCGTCAGCCTGCTCGATCATTTCCCGCGCGATCATTTCGTGATGCAGACGCAAGGCATCGTCGGAACGAAGCAACCCGACGGCATCGAATTCCTCGTCGGATATCGATAGGCCGCGCGCCAGCCCACTCTCTGCCAGCAGCCTGCCCTGCATTTCCAACGGCACGGGTACGCCGATCGAATACGCGAGCGCGGTCGACAACAGCACCCTCTCGAGCGATGCATTGGCCTTCGCGATACTCAGCATCCTTTCGACGCGCGGCGCCAAACGAGCTCCCTCAATTGCGATACTGAAGACGGACAAGAACGACGAGGACTTCGACAACAACGCCGTCTTTTCGACATCGAAGCCTCTTTCGGACAGAAAACAAAGCAACCCCTCCAATTCCTGTTCGGCGATCTCCGGGATGTGATATGCGGATTTTCCCTTGTCGCCGAGCAACACGGTTTCTCGATAAGCGCCTAGCTTTTTGTAATCGACGGGCTGAAACGTCGCCAATATCGTTAAGCCGGCGTCCGTTTCGATCGAATCGGCGACCCTGAGAAATTCGGCGATTTCCGACGCCGACGCGTTGTCGACGAACAAATAGAGCCGTTCTTCTCCGCGATGGGCGGATACGACCTTGGCGACGAAATTCTCGCTCCAATTCACATGCGCTTTGTAGTCGATGAAATAGACGCTTTGCGAGACGCCGGATTTCGAAGTCTCGTAAGCCAATCGCCTGATCAGCGTCGATTTTCCCGCGCCGGACGGCGCGACGATCGGGATGAATTCGCATTCTGCGGCCGGCGCCAACAGGCGCTGCATCAGCAACGCGGTGTCGGCACGCACGAAATCGACATCATGCGCGATATCGGACCATGTGGGCTCCGAGAGTTTGTATAAATCGTATTTGCCGGCGCCCACCTTGACGCGGGACACGATTCTGGACAACAGAAAACGTTCGAATCCCGCTTCGCTGTCGGAGCGCGCGCGCGCCTCACCGCCGTCGATGGCGGCGCCCTGGACGTATCGCGGATCCGCCAGCACCGTTGCCGCAGCGCCTGTCGCCGATGCGTTGCCTTCGATTTTGTCGTTCAACGCACGGACCGCGACCGAAATCTCGGACACGCCGTCCATCAAACGATCGACCTGCTCATTGACCCGCACGATCCCCAGCGTTCGGAACGTCGCGCTGAATTCCGTCTCGCCATACAGTTGCTCGCGGATGATGCCCGCGAAATGCTCCGACCACGAGCGTACGCCCCGCTCTCGCCGTTCGCCGAAGAAGGCTTCACGAATGACTTGCGGGACATCATCGTCTCGATAACCGCACCGTTCGAGTTCGAGGCGATAGAACGCCCACATCGCTTGACCGAGTTCGCCGACATACGTCGGCCGTTCCCCCAGCAACGCCGATGCCTGCAGCGGGACCGCGCCTTTGAGGGCGCTGGCGAGACGCTCCGTCAACTCATCCCCCGCCTTCCACACCCGATCCGAGCGCAAGCGTTCGTGCGCCGTCACGAAATTGCGCCAGGGCTCATCCGGCCCTCGAACATACGGTTTGAACGAGGTATGGCTGTAAACATCCTCGATGCACGCGTTGACGGACTGCGCCGCCGCACGCCAAACGACCGAAAGATAGCGGGGTAACGCATCCGGAGCGGAATCGAAATGGCTCTTCAGACGCCGCAGACTTTCGTCGGCGCCCAACCCCTTCAGATCGGCGACGAGACCTATGGTCGTGCATGCCCCTGCGGCGAGGCTACCCAATAACTTGATCGTCGCAATCTCCATCGCAACACCCCCTTCGTCCTTTTGGCGACTCCGTCGACTTATATCGCGCTGGATGCTACCTGAAGTCTAACAAAACGCGGACGCGCCGATACATCGCGCCGCATCGCGTGCGGCGCCATCACGAATATCTTCTTTGATCGGTACGTGCCTCGACCAATGAGAATACCGATCACTCCGCCGGCGCTTCGACCGGCCGCAGTACGTCGGAAATCATGCGCTCGATGGCGTCGAGATCGGGCACGAGCGCGGTGGCGTCGTTGAACATCACGCGGGTGCGCACGCTATCGGGCAGTTCTTCGCTATGCGCGGTATCGACGATCAACGATTCGCGGCCGATGGTGACCAAGCGCGGGAAGCCCTGCGCGATCAGCCCGAAATACGGCAACTTGGGATCGCCGCCGAGCGCTTTGAGCATCACCACCTTGGTACCGATGGTGGACGATTCGGAGCCGACGCCGACCATGCGGCTGTAGGCGATCATCGGCACGCGCCAACCGCGCCAACGAATCCGGCCGAGCATCCAATTCGGCGCGTTTTCCACCGGGTCGGGTTCGGCGTAGGACATCACTTCGACGGTGGATGCGTTGGGCAACAACACCTGCGCGCCGACGATTTGAATGAGCACGCCGCGGACTTCGTCGACGGACGCGTTGGCGGAGGACGTGCTGGAAGCGTTGGCGTTCATGGGTTCGAAGTCGGTCGTGTGGCGTGCGCGGACGTGAGCGGCGAGGGTATGGCTTGCGCGTTCTGTGCGATGCGTTGCGATTCTGTGTCGGTTCGGCGGCCTGCGCCGGGATCAGGATGGCCAGCGCGCGACGAGCCGCGCGGCCAGTTCCGGCGGCAGGCCCGACGCCGCGCCGCGCGAACGCAAGTACGCGCAAGCGGCGCCGTCGTAGCAGTCCTCCGGCGATTGCGCGACGACCAAGGCGCCGTCGTCGACGGCTTGCATCGCGTCTTCGATCAAACCGGCGTCGCTGCCGCTGAGGAACAACATCGCGCTGTCTTGCGCGGGCAGCGCCGCGAAAATCGTCATCGCTGGCGACGGATGCGCGATGAACTCGAAGCCGCCGGGCAGCGCGTTCAGACCGATGCCTTCGGGCAGGAAATAGATGCAGCCGGTACGCACGAAATCGCCGACTTCGGCCAGCATCACCGGCAACGATGACGCGCGCTCCATCTGCGCGACCAAGCGGTCGTAGCGCCCCCCTTGCAAGTGCAGACGCACCAGCACGGGCATGGGGAAGGTGGCCGGCAAACCCGCCAGGACTTGTCGCACCGGGTCCGGACCGCCCAAGCCCGCTTCGATCACCACCAGACCGCGACCGATGTCGCTGGGCGTCGAGAACCGCTGCGGAGCGGGCGTCGAAGCGACGGCCGACGGCGGCAGCGATTCCCACGTGGGCAACGGCGGGGGCGACGGCGCGGCTTCGAGCTCGGCGCGCGTGTCGGCCGGCGCGGCATTCGCAGGGGCGGATTCTTTTTGGCCGGCATCGAGATCGGTGAAATCGACGTACGCGGCTATCTCGCGCGGCGCCTGCTGCGGCGGCATGTCGATGTCGACCAACGACAGGCCGGAGATGCGCGCTTCCAACGAGGTCAAATCGAGATTACGGGCGGTCGACCGCGAGTCGCCGACGGCTGCGGCCGCATCGCCCGCGTTCTGCGCAGGCGCATCGCCGACATCGAGCGCGAAGTCGAGCGGCTCCTTCGTCGCGGGCGTGCCCGGCGTATCCGACAACGGCGGCGACGCGACCGGTACCGTGGTATCGAGATCGAACGACGGCTCGAACGACGCGGCGGGCGCATCGTCGAAGCGCGGCGTTTCGACTTCGAACGTCGGCGCATCGTCGAACGACATCGGCTTCGTCGCATCCGCAGATAAGGATTCGATGAAGAAGGCATCGTCGTCGAATTGCATCGGCTGCACGCTCGTTGCGTCCGCCGCCGGAGCGCGTTCTTCGCTCTTGAGCGTCTCGGCACCGAAGACTTCGAGATCGATCGCATCGATTCGAGTGACGTCCGCTTCGAGCGGCGCCGTTTCGAGCGGCGCCGTTTCGAGCGAGCGCGTTTCGGGGAAAGCTGTTTCGAGCGGGGCCGTTTGGAGCGAATCCGTCTCGAACGAGACCTCTTCGCGCAAATCGATCTCCAGCGAATCCATCTCGACCGAATCGGTCACCGCGCCATCGAATTCGGCGGCGTCGCCGTCGATCGCATCGGTTTCGACGGTCTCCAGAGCCAGCGTACCGAGATCGAAGGTATCGAGGTCGAGCGTATCCAAATCGCGCGCGACATCATCGCGGGTGTCGAGCGCCTGCGATTCCGAGCGTTCTGGCGCGAATCCCACTGGCTTGATATCCGCGACATCGAGGCCGACATCGTCGCCCCAAGGATCGCCGCCCTGGGTGCCGGCAGTCGGCAATGTCTCTACGACCGGAGAGATCAGCGCTTCGATCGACATCGTCGGTTGCGCAGCATCGAAGCCGACGTCGAGGCTCATGCCATCGGTCGGAACGCTACCGGCGCGCGCAGCCGCCTCTTCCGCGAACGCACCCATGTCCAGATCGACGAAAGCCGAAGACGACGACGGCAAGTGGCCGGGCGAGGGATACCATTCTTCGATGTCCGCTTCGCCGCCGGGGGGCAGCACGCGTTGGTGGTGATTCAATTTCGCGGACAGATGGCGCACCCAACGCGCGGCGTCCCAACCGGCGCGATGCGCGGCCAAATCGGCTTCGTCGAAAATCACGGTCAGCGACGGCGAAGAGAGCACCGCATCGAGCCGATCCACCGCAGGCTCGATCCCCGGCTCCAGCGCGACCAATACCGCCTGCGGTCGCGCGGCGAGCAAGGTCGCCTCATCCAGACCATTCGGATCGGCGACCAGCACGAGATCCGCGCCGGACTGACGCAAGGCTTCGACCAGATTGTCCGCGGCCTTGCCGGGTCGCGCCAACAGCGCGACGCGTTGCGGGCCCGCGGCGGATGACGACTCAGCCATCGCGACTCACCGTATTGGGCGCTTTGCCTTCCAGCAAGGCGAACACGTTGCGCATCAACTCGTTTTCCTGATACGGCTTGCCGAGATAGCGATTCACGCCGATGTCCATCGCGCGCTGACGATGCTTTTCGCCGGTACGCGAGGTGATCATGATGATCGGCACATTGCGCAGACGCGGGTCGTCCTTCATCGCGGTCGCCAACTCGTAACCGTCCATGCGCGGCATTTCGATGTCGAGCAGCATCAGATCCGGCACGCGATCGGCCAAACGCTCCAAGGCGTCCAGGCCGTCTTTCGCGGTGACCACTTCGAAGTTGTTGCGCTCCAACACGCGGCCGGTGACCTTGCGCATCGTGATCGAGTCGTCGACCACCATGACCAGCGGCACCTGGCGGTGTTCGCTGGCGGAGACAGGCGCTTGTTCTTCGACGATATCCGGTTGCGCGGCGATCCGACGCACCAGCGGCGCGACGTCGAGAATCACCACCACGCTGCCGTCGCCCATGATGGTCGCGCCGAAGATGCCCGGAATCGATGCGACTTGCGGGCCGATCGGCTTCACCACGATTTCGCGGTTGCCGACGATCTGATCGACGCTGACCGCGACGTGCAGATCGCCCGACCGGGTGAGCAACAGCGGCATCTGCAACTGACCTTCGGCCTTCGCCGGAGCGGCGCCGAGCAACTTGCCCAGATCGTGCAGCACGTATTCTTCGTTGCCGTAACGGTAGATCGAACCGCCGCTGGCGAGCGTCTCGCGCTGGATACGGCCGACGCCGCGCACCGAGGCGATCGGCACCGCGAACAAGGTTTCGCCGATTCGCACGAACGCCGCCTGGGTGACCGCGAGGGTCTGCGGCAAGCGCAGGGTGAAGGAACTTCCCTTGCCGCGCTCGGATTGGATCACGAGCGTGCCGCCGAGTTGGCGCACTTCGCTGGCGACCACGTCCATGCCGACGCCGCGGCCGGCCAGACGACTGACTTCGTTCGCGGTGGAGAAGCCCGGCTCGAGAATCATCGCGTCGAGTTGCGCGTTCGACAGCGTCGCCTCTTTGCGGACCAAACCGCGCGCTTCGGCGCGTTCGCGAATCGCTTTGCGATCGAGGCCCGCGCCGTCGTCGCTGATCTGCAGCACGACTTCGGAACCTTCCTTGCGCACCGCGATCCGTACCACGCCCTCTTCCGGTTTGCCGGAGGATTTGCGCTTGCCCGGTTTTTCCAGACCGTGCGCGACGGCGTTGCGGAGCATGTGCTCCAACGGCGCAGTCATGCGTTCGAGCACGTTGCGATCGAGTTCGCCCTGCGCGCCGTCGACTTTCAACTGCACGGATTTGCCGGTATCGGTCGCGGCTTGACGCAGCACGCGACGCAGGCGCGGCACTACCGTATCGAACGGCAGCATGCGCGTGCGCATGAGGCCTTCCTGCAGTTCCGAGCTGACGCGCGACTGCTGCAGCAGCAAGGTTTCGTACTGTTGAGTCAGGTCGTCGAGCGTGGCCTGCAAGCTGGTCAAGTCGGTCGCGGTTTCGGCCAGTGCGCGCGAGAGCTGCTGCAAGGTCGAGAAGCGGTCGAGTTCCAGCGGGTCGAAGGTCGCGTCGCGGTTTTCGCCCTCGCGTTGGTAACGCGCGATGATCTGTGCTTCGGTTTCGATTTCCAGACGACGCAACTGGTCGCGCAGACGCAGGTTGGTCTGCCCCATTTCCGCGGTGGCGCCGCGGAACGCGCCGAGCTGCTGTTCCAGGCGCGAACGATAGATCGCGACTTCGCCGGCGTAGTTGACGAGGCGATCCAGCAATTCGGCGCGAACGCGTACTTGCTCCTGGGTTCCGCGCAGGCCGGCTTCGTCGTCGCCGATGGCGCCGCCGAACTCGATCGGCGCGGACAGCGCGCCGAGCGAGGAAGCCGCTTCGGCGGAAGCGTCGTCGAACGCCGTTTCGACGGCGGCGTTCTCGAACTCGAAGCTCTCGGCGGTATCCTGTTTCTCCGCCTCGGTCGCGCTACGGCCATAGACGCGTTCTTCGAACTCGCCGATCAACCGCGCGGGCATACCGATGGCGCGACGCGCGCCGACGCGCGTCACCATCGCGTGCAAGCGATCGAACCCGCGTTCGAGCAGCGGAATATCCTGCGCGCCGATCTGGGTGCGTTGTTCCGCGACCGCCTCCAGCATCGACTCCATCGTGTGGCCGAGTTCGCCGACCGGCATGATGCCGGCCATGCGCGCACCGCCTTTCAGCGTATGCAGATCGCGCTGCAGACCGACGATGATGTCGCGCTCTTCTGGCGCATCGCGCAATCTGACCAGCAACTGATCGGAATGGTCCAGCAGGTCTCGCGCTTCGTCGACGAAGATATCGATCAGTTCCGCGTCGAGCTCGTCCATTTCGAGCGCTTGATCGGGATCTTCCGCCGCCGCCGGCAACGGCTCGGGCAACTCGGCCGCGGGCTCGGTGCGCGAGGGAATCTCGCTCATATCGAAGAAGGCGGGTAGCTCTTCTTCGGCGAATGCCGGCGCATCGGCGAAGACCGGCACATCGGAAGCGCCCTCAGACACCGTCTTGGCGGGCGGGATATCGTCGGCGAACGCTGTGTCCTCGACGAAAGCCGGCTCGACCGCATCGCTCGGCAAATCGAGGAACGCGCCCAGATCGTCGCTTTCGAACGCCGCCTCGGACAAGCCGCCGGAGGTCTCGTCTTCGCCTTCGGCGAGAAGACGCTCCGCTTCGAGCAGATTGGCCTCGAACGCATGCTGTTCGAGCAATTCCGCGCCCAGCCGTTCGGTTTCCCGACGTTCGGCTTCGAGGCGTTCGGTTTCCAAACGCTCGTCTTCGATCCGAATGAGGTCGAGCAATTCCTGTTCACGCCGCTCGGCTTCGAGACGCTCGGCTTCGAGGCGTTCGGCTTCGAGACGCTCGGCTTCGAGGCGTTCGGCTTCGAGGCGTTCGGCTTCGAGACGCTCGGCTTCGAGGCGTTCGGCTTCGAGGCGCTCGGCTTCGAGGCGCTCGGCTTCGAGACGTTCGGCTTCGAGGCGTTCGGCTTCGAGGCGTTCGGCTTCGAGACGTTCGGCTTCAAGGCGTTCGGCTTCGAGACGTTCGGCTTCGAGACGTTCGGCTTCGAGACGCTCGGCTTCGAGGCGCTCGGCTTCGAGACGTTCGGCTTCGAGACGTTCGGCTTCGAGGCGTTCGGCTTCGAGGCGTTCGGCTTCGAGACGTTCGGCTTCGAGGCGTTCGGCTTCGAGACGCTCGGCTTCGAGGCGTTCGGCTTCCAAGCGCTCGTCTTCGATCCGAATGAGGTCGAGCAATTCTTGTTCGCTCCGCTCGGCTTCGAGACGCTCGGCGTCGAGGCGTTCGGTCTGAGTACGCTCGGTTTCGAGTCGATCGGCAAGACCGTCGGCCGGAATCTGAGACGCGAAGTCGCCGAAATCGCTGAGATCCAGATCGGTGAGTTCGACCGATTCCAATCCGTCGTTAGGCGGCAGCTCGTCCAATTCGGCCGCTTCGAACGCGTGACCTTCTTCGACGGGCTCCTCGACCATGATCGAGGGCCGCACTTCGGGCAAGGCATCGCGCAGGGCCGCCAATCGCGCCGCCACCGCGTCGCAACGCGGCACGCGTTCGCCAGGCACGGCGAGCGCGGAAATGGTGCCGCGGATGCGTTGCGTCAGTTCGTCGATCGCGTCGACACCTTCGGCATCGGCCGGATGACCGGCCGCCATGAGGCGTCGAACGTAACCTTCCGCCGGGCTGAGCGCATCGGTGATGCCCGGCACTTCGGTCATCGCGAACGCGCCGTTCATCGTATGGATCGCGCGAACCAATCCATCGTCGGCCGGCGTCGGCGCGCGTTTCGCCCGCTCCAACCAGCCGTCGATCGTATGCAGATGCCCGTCGACTTCGGCTTGCAGAATCTCGAACAGCACCGGATCGACGCTGAAGGACACGCCATCGTCGGCGAGCTCTTCCAGCGCGAGCTCTTCCAACGCCGGTGCGACCGGCGCGGCGTCCGGAATTATCGCGGCGACCGGCGGCTCCGCATGCACGTCAGCGCGCACTTGCGCGGGCGCTTCGATCGGCGGCCGTGCGGGCGTCATCAACGCGAGATCCGGCATGGTGTCTTCGCCGGCCGCGATACGTTCGGCCAACAGTTCCATCGATCGCAGATCGGCGGTGACGGTGCCTTCTCCGCGCAATGCGGCATGCAATTGCGGCAGGGTGTCGGCGGCGAGTTCCGCCATCGCGACGACCGCGGGCGACGCCGGCCGATGGCCGTCGCGCACCTTGTTGAGCATGCTCTCGATTTTCCAACTGAACTCGCCGAGGGTCTTGGCGCCGACGAGGCGACCGCTGCCTTTGAGCGTGTGGAAAACCCGGCGCACCGGATACATCAATTCCAAATTGTTCGGCGCCGCGCGCCAGGTCGGCAACAGCGTGCGCAGGTTGGCGATTTCCTCTTCGAACTCTTCGAGGAAGATTTCGCGGATTTCATCGTCGATATCGTCGTTCGCGGGATCGAAACCGGCGGCGATCGGCTCGATCGCGAGCGCGGCGGCCGCAGGTGCAGCTTCGACCAGCGCAGGTTCCGACGGCGCAGGCTCGAAAGATGCGGGTTCTGTCGACACGTGGTCGAGCGAAGCGAGCTCGACAGATGCAAGTTCGATCGATGCGAGTTCTTCGTGCGACGCGTCCTCCGCGACGAACGAGGCCTCTTCGACCGGCGCCATCGTCGGCATCGGCGCATCGATCTGCGCCTCTTCGGCGAGCGCTTCTTCGATCGGGTGCTCTTCGACGAGCTGCTGTTCGATCAGCGGCTCTTCGACCGATTGTTCTTCAACAGCAGGCGCTTCGGCATGCGCTTGCGCAGACGCCTCGACGGACTCTTCGGCCGGCATCGGCACAGCGACGTCGTCGCGCGTCGGCGCGAGCGCGGCGCTGCCGCTCGGCGCAGACTCGACCGGCGCATGCGCTTCGGGCGCGACCGCAGGCAAAGGCCAATAGCCCAGCGATTCGAGGCTGTTGCGGGCGATATCGAGAATGTCGTCCCGGTTGCCGCGCTGGTCGCGCAAGGCTTCCAGGTAGTACTCCATGCTGGCCAGCGCGTCGGCGAAGGTATCGAGCTGACGGCTGTTGGGCACTCGGCGACGCTGCAGCAATTCCACATCGGTATAGAGCCGCACGCCATCCAGGTAACCGGCGGCTTGAGGTAATTCGAGAATCCGCAATGCGCCGGCCACATCCACCAGCAGTTTCGGCACGCTTTCGAGCTCGGCGTGACGCCAATCGGTTTCGATGAAGGCATCGAACGCTTGACGCGCCGAACCGAAATTGGCGATCGCTTCGCGCAACACCACATCGAGTACTTTGCGCGCTTCCGACTTCGACATGTCGTCGCTGGCGTCGGTATCGTCGCCGCTGGCCAAGCGCTCGACTTGAGCGTCCAACGAAGCGTCGACGTAGAGCAAGGCGCCGGCGATATCGAGCAGCGCGGTTTCGTCCGCGGCGCGTTCGCCGCGCACGATCTGCTGCATCTCGTCGCGTTGCTGCTGCACCATGCCGCGCGCCATGCCCAAACCGAGCATGCCCAACGTGTCGGAGACGCGGGTCAAGGCTTCGACTTGCGGCTGCAGGCTGTTCGGATCGTTCCGGCCGGTGCGCAGATACAGGTCGAGCTCGTCTTTCACCCGCAGCAATTCTTCTTTCACCGCCGCGGACACGGTATCGAGCAGGGCGCGGTTGCGCCCGGCGATGCTGCCGCGAGCGTGATCGAGCTCCGATTCGCTCGGTTTCAGCGCATCCAGATCGAAGACTTCGCGCAGTTTCGCCAGCGCGGGATGAACGGAATCGCTGTGCGCGACGTGATACAGCAATTGACGGGTCGGTTCGAGCGTGGCTTCGGCCCGCGGCGAACCGAACGCATCGTTCTCGTACGGGCGACGCGCCTCGCGTTCGACGCTGGCGAACGCCTGGCGCAGGCTGGAGCTCGGCGCGAGCGCACGGTCCTGCAACGCGGCGGCGACCATCGAACCCACCCACAGCATGCGCCGCTGGGCATCGTCGACGGCGCGCGCGAGCAGCGCTTCGATCGCGAAATGCAGACCTTCCGCATCGGCGGGCGCGCCGTGCTCGGGCCACGATTGCAGCGCATCGCGCAAACGCACGAGATACGGCGTGACTTCGCTGGCGCGGGCGACGCCGCCGGCGCGCGGCAACGACGCCGGCAATGCGCGGTCGAGATCGGGCACGAACAGCACGCTTTCGCTCAGGCCGGTTTCGCCGCGCGCGCCGCGCAGTTCGTTCAATACCGGCAGCAGAACGATCGAAATCTCTTTGTGGCCGCTCTGCAGGCGTTCGAGGTAATCGGGCAACTGCACGACACCGCGAATCAAGGCCGAGCACGCGGTTTCGCTGTCTTCGACTTCGCCGCGTTGCAGCGATTGCGCCAATTGCTCCATTTCCTCGGCGACCATCGCCGGGGCATAGAGTTCGACCATGCGCAGGGTGCCCTGCACCTGATGCAACAGCTCAGCGCAGACGCCCATGCGGCCGGTGTCGTTCGGGTCGTCGATGAAGCCCTCGATTTCGACCTGCGCGAGGCGCAAGGTTTCGTCGAGCTCGGGTTTCACCCAGCCCAGCGCGCTGTATTCGATCGCTTGGTGCAGCGCGCTCATCGCGCCTCCTCGTAGACGCGTACGCGCCCGCGTCCGCGCCCGAACCGGCGCTGAGATGAATCAGACTGGGGTGGCATACGCATCATTTAGCCCGTGCTCCGTCGCAGAATCCGCCGAAAATCAAGCAGGCAGCTTGAAGTCGGCGACCGAACGGCGCAGGTCCGCCGCCAACTGCGCGAGGTTTCCGATCGACTCGGCGGTCTGGTTGGCGCCTTGCGAGGTCTGCGCGGTGATCGACTGAATGGTGCTCATGGTCTGGGTGATGTCCGATGCCGCCGTGGACTGTTGCTGCGCGGCCTTGGAGATGCCCTGAATGAGTCCGGCGAGCGTGTTCGACACCGTTTCGATCTCGCCCAGCGCGGTACCCGCGTCTTCGGCGAGGCGGGCGCCGCTCACCACTTCGGAGGTGGTCTGTTCCATCGAACTGACCGCTTCGTTGGTGTCGGCCTGAATCGTTTCCACCAGCGCTTCGATTCGCTTGGTCGCGTTCGAGGTGCGTTCGGCGAGTCGTTGCACTTCGTCCGCCACCACCGCGAAGCCGCGGCCCGCTTCGCCCGCCGAGGCCGCCTGGATGGCCGCGTTCAGCGCGAGGATGTTGGTTTGCTCGGAAATGTCGTTGATCAGTTCCACGATCGAGCCGATTTCCTGCGAGCTTTCGCCGAGGCGCTTGATTCGCTTCGAGGTTTCCTGAATCTGGCCGCGGATGGTGTCCATGCCTTGAATCGTCTGGCGCACCACGCCGGCGCCCTTGGTCGCGATTTCCACCGAGCGTTGCGCCACGTCCGCGGATTCGGCGGAGTTGCGCGACACCTGGTTGATGCTGGTCGCGATTTCGCTGATGCGGGTGGTGGCGGTGTTGATCTGCTGCGCCTGATGTTCCGCCGCTTCGGCCAGATGCATCGCGGTGGCCTGGGTTTCCTGGGCGCTGGACGCCACCTGCACCGAGGTGTCGTTAATTGTTTGCACCAGGCTGCGGAGCTGTTCGACCGCGAAGTTGATCGAGTCCGCGATCGCGCCGGTCATGTCCTCGGTCACGGTCGCCTTCACGGTCAAATCGCCTTCCGCGAGCGAACCCATTTCGTCCAGCAGGCGCATGATCGCCTCCTGGTTACGATTATTGAGTTCCATCGAAGTCTGATAACGCTGGCGCTGCGCGGTGTTGAGGCTGAACACCAGGAACACGATCGAAGCCAACGCGATCAAACCCGACAACACGCTGACCCAGATGTTGCCGAACAGGTTGGTGTCGCGGGCCGAACCGAACGCGGTGAACGCGCGGAACAGGCTTTCGCTGTCGCTGAGGAGTTTGGTCGAGCCGCTGGTCAGTTCGGTCGCGGCCGACTGCGCGCGGAACAGGCTTTGCGAGGAGTTCAGAATCGCGTCGAGATCCTTCTTCATCTCCGTCCACTGGGCGTTGGCTTGATTCAACGCGCCCAACGCGGCCGGATTACCGAGCCGCTGGATGTTCATCGCCTGATCGCCGTTGCGCAGGCCGTTGAGCACCTGCGCGAACACCCCGGCATCGCGCGCGAGGCGTTCGCCGGCCACCGAAGCGTTCTGGCCGCCGGCGCGGATTTCCGCGACGCTGCGGGCCATCGTCGCGGCCAACACCACTTGGCGCAGCGCGATGTAGATCTGCGAGGACGGCGCGCCGCTGGCGGACATGGCGCGCACCACTTCGTCGAGCTGCGCCTGCAATTGCGGCACGCGATCGGTGAAGGTCTTGGCGTTACCGGCCAGCGCCACCACCGCGTTCTCGGAAGACATGATCTGATCGGCGTTCTTGCCCATCGGTACCCACGTGGTGGTGACCGTGTTGATCGGGCCGGACACGTCGGGCGCGCTGCCGAAGCGGTCGTTGAGCAACTTCACGTCGCTCTCGATCTGCGCCTTGGTCTCGCGGAAGGCCTTGAACGCGGCGGCGTCGCCGTTGACCGCTTCGCGGCCGAGGTTCGAAAGCTTCTGCGAATTCACCTGCAGATTCGAAGCCGCGGTGTTCGCGCCGCCGAAGCGGGAAGTCTTCCATAGCGCGTAGCCCGTATTGGCCGCGAATACGAGCAGCGACAGCGCCAGAACCCACAGCCATAGGTTGGTGCTCTGGCTGCGCCCCTTGCCGGCAACGGTGTCCATCACAGTGCTCATGTCTCGCCTCGATCTACGTTGTTCTGATGTTCGGTGAAAGGAAGGGTGCGTCGGGCACGCGTAAGGGCAACCTTACGTGGCCGCATGTCGGAATTCGGGCGTACGGACCAGCAAGTCGAAGCGGAACACGCCCCACAACTCGTCGGCGACACGGTAGGCGCGGTCGATGAAACCGCCGTACCGGCCCTCGCCGAGGGATTCGGGATCGGCCTGCTGCTCGTCCTGGAAGGAACGTTGGCCATACAACTCGTCGATGGTCACCGCGACGTCGCCGCCCGGCTGACGCAGCACCATCACTTTTTGATGCCCCTCTTGCAGCACCGAGCGGGTGCCTTCGAGGAATTGCTTGAGATCGGCCACCGGCAACAAGTTGCCGCGGACGTTGGCCACGCCCAGCATCCAGGGCTGCGCGCCGGGTACCGGGGTGATCTGCGGGACGGTCAGGATTTCCGCCACCGCTTCGTAATCCGAGACCAACTTGCGCTGGCCGATGCGATAACCGACCCCGCGCCACAGCCCTGCGGCCTGCAATTGCTCGGGCAGGCCGGCGACGTGCGCCAGACTGCGGCGTTCGTATTCGGCGAGCGCCTCGAAAGCGTCGAACGCGACGGCGTTGGCTTCGGTCATGCGGCGTTCCCCAGCAATTGGTCGATGCGAGCGATCAGTGCGCCCTCGTTCGGCGGTTTGACGATGTAGTCCTTGGCGCCTTGGCGCATGCCCCAGGAACGGTCGGTGTCCATGCCTTTGGTGCTGACGATCAGGACCGGGATGCGGCTGGTCGCGGCGTCGCGCGAAAGCGCGCGGGTCGCCTGGAAGCCGTTCATGCCCGGCAACACCACATCCATGAGCACGACATCCGGCCGCTCGCGGCGGCAGACCTCGATCCCGTCCTCGGCGCTGCCGGAGGTCAACACCGTATGCCCGTGACGCTCGAGCAAACGGGTCAACACCGCCGTGTCCGTCGGAGAATCTTCGATCAACAGAATGCGGGCCATGGTTCCCCTGCCCCTCCCGATCAGGCGTTGACGTGCTTGCGGATGGCGTCGATCAACTCTTCGCGCGTGAACGGTTTGGTGAGGTATTGCTCGGAACCGACGATGCGGCCCCGCGCTTTATCGAACAAACCGTCCTTGGAGGAGAGCATGATCACCGGAGTGTGCTTGAACACCTGATTGTTCTTGATCAGGGCGCACGTTTGGTACCCGTCCAGCCGCGGCATCATGATGTCGACGAAGATGATCTGAGGCCGCTGATCCGCGATCTTGGCCAGCGCCTCGAAACCGTCGGTCGCCGTCACCACCTCGGCCCCTTCTCGCTTGAGCAGGGTTTCCGCGGTTCGGCGAATGGTCTTCGAATCGTCGATCACCATCACCCGCAGGCCTTGCAGACTGCCGGCTGGATTCTCGTCTTGGGTCATCGTGTCTCCCCGTATGTAGCACGCTCTCGGCACGCTCGCGGCCAAGGGCGAACGGCGCGTTCGCCGCGAAAAGGTATCTATATCCCAGCCCACCGACGCACTGTCAAGTTTTCGTTAGCGATTCTATGGACTGGCTCACGTTGACGAGTGTAACCGCCTTTGCCTACTCGCTTTCGTCCGGTCGGGTTAACGAAATTTTTCGCATGGGGACAACTGACGCAGCGCGGCCAGAATCGACGCGGCACGGCGCATCCGCGAGATGCCGTGCGCGACCGAGGCGCGATGTCGGGAAGGACCGAGCGCCTGCTAACATCGCGGTCGGCATATTTTTCGGGTGGCGGGATGGATCGTCGGATGGTGCGCGATGTGGTCGTGGTCATGGATCCGATCGCTTCGATCAAGATCGCGAAAGACTCGACCTTCGCGATGCTGCTGGAGGCGCAGCGCCGGGGGCATCGACTGCATTACGTGACGCCGGGAGGCTTGGCCCTGCGCGACGGCCTTCCGATCGCGCGGACCGCGCCGCTGACCGTTCGCGAGGACCCCAAAAGCTGGTTCGAGCTCGGCGCCGCGACGGAACGGGCGTTCGGTCCGGGCGATCTGGTGTTGATGCGCAAGGATCCGCCGGTCGATGCCGATTTTCTGCACGACACCCACATTCTGAGCTTCGCTCAACGCGCCGGGGCCCAGGTGGTCAACGACCCGCGCGGCCTGCGCGATCAAAACGAGAAGCTGACCGCCCTGGAATTCCCGCAATGCTGCCCGCCGACGCGGGTCGCCCGCGACGCCGCCTCGCTCAAGGCCTTCGTGGCCGAACACGGCGACGCCGTGCTCAAGCCTCTGGACGGCATGGGCGGGCGGTCGATCTTCCGCGCCCGGGCCGGGGACGCGAACCTGAACGTGATTCTGGAAACCCTGACCGACGGCGGCCGGCACCTGGCCCTGGCGCAGCGTTACCTGCCCGAGATCGTGGACGGCGACAAACGCATCCTGCTGATCGACGGGGTGCCGGTGGACTACTGCCTCGCCCGCATCCCACAGGGCGACGAATTCCGCGGCAACCTCGCCGCCGGCGGCCGCGGTGAAGGCCGGCCGCTGAGCGAGCGCGACCGCTGGATCGCCGCCCAAGTCGGCCCGGAAATGCACCGCCGCGGCATGCGTTTCGTCGGCCTGGACGTGATCGGCGACTATCTCACCGAGGTCAACGTCACCAGCCCGACCTGCATCCGCGAATTGGACGCCCAGTTCGGGCTCAATATCGCCAGCCTGCTGTTCGACGCCTTGGAAGGCTCGCCGTGAACGGCTGCGCCCGACGTGTCTGATACGCCGTCCCGATGAGTGCGATTCCCGCCCCGCCCCCACCGTTGCTGCCGAAACCGCGCATCGGCGACGACCAACGCCTGGGCGCGACCCTGGTGTTTTCGCTGCTGCTGCACGGGCTGCTGATCCTGGGCATCGGTTTCGCCCTGGAGAGCGCGGCGCCGGTGGTGCCGATGCTGGATGTGATCCTGACCCAGACTCAGACCCCGCTGACGCCCAAGCAGGCCGATTTTCTGGCCCAGGCCAACAACCAGGGTGGCGGCGAACACGAAAAAGCCCATCGGCCGCGCGACGTGCAGCCGGGCACGATGCCGCAGGCCGAACCCGGGGTGGCGCCGCGCCCGGTCCGCGCCCAGGCGCCCGCTCCCGCGCCGCCGACCCAAGCGAGGATCGTGGTCAGCGCCAACGGCGAAACCGCCGTTCCGCCGCCCAGCCGGGACCAGAAGGTCGAACCGCTGCCTCTGCCCCAGGGCCGGCAAAAGGTCGAACACGATATGGAAATGGCGCGGCTGGCGGCCGAGATCCACCTGCGCTCCAACCGTTACGCGAAGCGTCCCAGCCGCAAATTCGTCTCCGCCAGCACGCAGGAATACGCCTGGGCCACCTATTTACGAACCTGGGTGGATCGCGCCGAGCGCGTGGGCAATCTCAACTACCCCGACGAAGCACGTCGCCGACGCCTGTCCGGCACCGTGGTCATCAACGTCGGCGTCCTGCGCAACGGCTCGATCGAACGCATCGACATCGTGCAGAGCAGCGGCATCAAACTGCTGGACGACGCCGCGGTGCGCATCGCCCGCCTCGCGGAACCCTACCCGCCGCTGCCGAAAACCGCGGACAACCCGGACATCCTCAACGTTATCCGCACTTGGCGTTTTTTGCCCGAGGGCGCGATGGTGGACGAGTGATACGCGGAGAATACGCAGCGCATTGAATGGATTTCCCTTCTCCCCGCAATGCGGGGAGAAGGTGGCGCGAAGCGCCGGATGAGGGGCGAGACTGGATGCGGGATTCATCGAGTCGCAGTGCGTCGCGAAAAGCGCCCCTCACCCGGCCTTCGGCCACCCTCTCCCCGTGCATGGCACGGGGAGAGGGAACAGCTTCGGCTTCACCGTAAATCTGCGGGGAGAGGCAACAGCTTCGGTCTCACCGGACGGCCGCGTGTAGAGGGAGCGTTTTGTTCTTTTGCGGCGCTGCAAGGAAGGGAGGCATCTTCGAACGTGGCGTTCGCGGTACAGCGTGAAAGAATGTCTTCGATCTCATTTCAAGGTTGCGATAAGCGGAGCAAGACCGTGATCGATCACAACCGCGTCCAGCCGAAACCCTCGCCGCTGCGGTGGTAAATCGCCACCGCCTTGCCGTAGAACGCGTCGAGCGGTACCAAGCCGAAATAGCGACCATCCGCGCTGTTGCCGCGGTGATCGCCGAGCACCAATCCCATGCCTGCCGGAATCGTCGTCGGTACGAGGTCCGGACCGCCGCCGTCGTCGAGGTTCAGGCGAACGATGCGCGCGCCGAAGCGTTCGCTTTCGTCGGCGCGACGGCTGGCACGACCGACGACTCCACGGTCTGCACGCCTTTCGCTGCCCTCGTATTCGTCGTCGATGCGCAGCGGCACGCCGTCGACGGTCAAACGGCCATCCGTCAGCGCGACGGTCTGTCCGCCCACGGCCACGAGACGCTTGATCAAGCGCGTGCCGTCGGTCGGCGAATCGAACACCACGACATCGCCGGGCTGCGGTGCATCGCCGTCACGCAATTCGATCTCGGTGAACGGCACGCGCACGCCGTACGCGCGCATATCCACGGCGACGCGATCGCCGGGCATCAGGGTCGGTTCCATCGAACCCGTGGGCACCTGGTAGTGATTGGCGAGCGTGTCGCGCGCGGCCAGAAGCAACAGCAGCATCGCGACGAGGGGCAGGTATTCGGCGAGCCAGCCGCGGGTGCGGCGCGTTTGCGGTTCGGCAGCGGTCATCTCGGCGGTCTCCATTCGATCGGTCTTCGAGCAGACCCGAAGCGCGCGACCGAGTTCCGATGACTTTCGGCAGGGGCGGCAGGCATCGATGCCCTTGCGCTCCGCCCAGGGCGACGACGAAAACATGACGTCGCCCCGCGTGCCCCGAGCAATTCGCTTGTAACGTCGTCCTTGTAACGTCGTCCTTGCATCGTCGTGCTTGTATCTTCGATCGCGAAATCGACAATACACGCCCGGGAAAACAGGTTCCTCGCTACGCTCGGAATGACATGAGGAATGTCGCTCTGGGCAGTTGTCGCTCTTGAAGATTGCGCGCTCAGGGTTCGATCTTCACCGCGCCCGCATGCTTGCGAACCTCGTCCCACGGCAGTACCGACCACGGCGGGTCGTCGCACACGCGGCCGACGCGCGCGAAACTCGCGCCGAGGTACACGCCTTCCGGGCGCAGATGCCAACTGGCGTAGTTCCAGAGATCGGGCGAATCGTATATGCAGCCGGGGTCGTCTTCGTCGCGCGCGCCCGCGTTCGCGTCGTCCGAGGACATCGCGGGCACGACCTCATCGGGATACAGCGCACTCATGCGCTCCACCACCCACGGTGCGAACACTTCGTTGCGATAGGTCATCCACGCATCGTTGTCGCGCTCGCGATCGGGCGGCGCGCCTTCGCCCAGCCACAGCACGTCTTCGAGCGCGAGTTCGTGCCCGGTGCGCGGGTCGTAATTGAACGGGTTGTCGCCGAAGTCCGGATGCGCACCGCCGCAGAAATAATCCGCATGCAGACTGACGCTCAACGCGTCGCGGCCGATGTAGCGCAAAGTCGTGGCGACCGTGTAGTCGGACATCTCCGCGCCGCGACAATCGAGCGAGGCGGCGACTTCGCGCCAATGCCGGCGCGCCAACGCGCGATTCGCGTCCGCGAGTTGCGCGTCGGGATAGCCCGACAGCACGCGGAACAAGGCGATATCGCTTTCCGGCTCGCGCCACCATTGCAGCCGAAACGCGCCGACCGTCTCTTCTTTCCCCGCTTCAAACTTCACGTCGACGAAACGCAGAAAGCCGTAAGGATCGTCTTGCCGCATCGCATTCAAGCCGGGATCGTCGCTCGCCGGCAGTTGCGCGGGATCGACGCGACGCAGCGCGATAGGCAGCGTTCGTTCGCCCTGCCTCCATTCGCCGCGCAGCCGCCCGTCTTCGCTCGGCGGCGCGAGCGTCCACACCGAATCCGGCGCGCCCCAGCTCGGTCGCCGCTCTTCCAATCTCAAGGAGCCGTCGTCGCCACGCGCAGCGTTCAAGTCGATGCCGCGACGATGTTTGCGATAGAAATACTGATCGTCGAACGCGCCGCCGCTCGGGTCGAGGCGCACCACCACCGGCAGCTTACCGATGGTGCCTTCCCAGGTTTGGGAATTTTCGGAGGCGTGCGCGCATAGCGATGCGAGGCAAAAACCGGCTATCGCGAGCCAGCGCCTCGATGCCGCTTTCCAAGGTCGCGCCATTGGGTCGTTTCGCATCGCGATTCTCCGTCGTACTTGCGTCTTCGGTAAGCGCCGAACACGCGGATCGGTCATTCCGGCTTCGCCGCCGCCCGCTTCGCCGCGGCCTCTCTCGACGCCGCTTCTCTCGAGGCGGCTTCTCTCGACGCGATCTGCTCCGCCAAGGTCAATGCGACGTTGTTGCGCAAATACGCAGGCTCCACACGCTCGGGCGCGACC
The DNA here is from genome assembly GCA_020852215.1 of Lysobacter sp. Classification (GTDB taxonomy): domain Bacteria; phylum Pseudomonadota; class Gammaproteobacteria; order Xanthomonadales; family Xanthomonadaceae; genus Lysobacter_I. The sequence goes on from JADZBF010000507.1 coordinate 27,944, forward strand.
GCCTCGCCGCGCGCGAAAGCGCGTACCGCGAGCCTCGCCACATCCGCCGCCTGCGGCAAAGCCTCGGCATCGACCGCGGACAGATGCGCTGCGAAACGCTCGCGCAACGCGCCGCCGAGCGCGGAAAAACCTGTGCCGACGCCGTACCACTGCGCATGCGATGCGGGCAGCGCCACCGTGTCGGGCACCGCCAGCATTTCCTCGTTCAGCGCGTGCGCATCGGCGAGGTCGCAAGAAGATCCCGCATCAAAAC
>JADZBF010000508.1 GCA_020852215.1 Lysobacter sp.
AGCGGGGAGAAGGTGGCGCAACGCGCCGGATGAGGGGCAGGCGGTACGCTTGATTCGCGTGCTTCCAACCGGGCGCATCAAGCCATACGAGAAAGGCGCCCCTCACCCGGGCTTCGGCCACCCTCTCCCCGCACGGCGGGGAGAGGGATGAAGGAAGGTACCGGCGAAGGGCCGCCGATCCGCTCGGAAAATGCGCTCGGCGCATGCCTCTTCTGAGATTTTGAACAGGCTCTTACGGATCGCGCGCGCGCGCACCATCGCGACTCGGCTCGAACTCGTCGGAAGAATTCGCCGAAGTGCCGGGCATGCGTGCCGCCGCACGCCCCGCCAGCGGCGGCGACACGAGCGCGCGCAGATCATCGGCATCGAGCCGCCGCCAGCGTCCCTTCGGCAAGTCGCCGAGTTCGAGCCCGCCGATCGCCACGCGCATCAGTCGCAACACGCCGATGTCGAACGCGGACAGCAAGCGTCGAATTTGCCGATTGCGGCCTTCGTCGAGCGCGATCTCCAACCATGCGTGTTTCTCGCCATGCCGCAGCACCGTCGCGGATACGACCGCGATCCGCATTCGACGGCCGTCGATTTCGACGTCCACACCCGCGCGCAGCGATGCGAGCAAAGCCTCGTCGGGCACGCGGTCGATCTGCACGTGATAGGTCTTGATCGGGCCGGTCGCGGGGTCGGCGATGTTCGCGGCCCATGTCGGATCGTTGGCGAACAGCAACAGACCTTCGCTGGCCTTATCCAAACGCCCGACCGGCGCGAGCCAGGGCAACGGTGCGCCGTCGAGTTCGGCGCCGTCGAAACAGCGATACACCGTGTCGCGACCGCGTTCGTCGCGCGCGGTGACGACGAGCCCCTTCGGCTTATTGAGCATCAGATAAACGCGCGCGTTCGCATCGGCGCGAACGTCGTCGACGACGATGTCGTCGCGATCGAGCGCGACCGGGTATTCGGCATCGCGCACGACGCGCCCGCCGACGCGCACCCGGCCTTCGCGAATCCATGCGGCGGCTTGTGTGCGCGAACAGAGCCCGCGCTTCGACAACACCCGCGCGAGGCCGTAACGCGGCTGCGCAGGCGACGACGCCGCGTCGTTGCGACGCATCGCGCCGCGCTCGCGGGCCGGCCGCCTCGCGCGCGGCGGTCGCGGTGGCGCACCACGGCTCATTGCGACGAGTCCGACGAAACATCTTGGATCGCCGCATCGCGCTGCAACGTATGCAAGGCGTCCATCGCGTCGTCGGCGCGTTCGAGCGGCACGAACAGATGATCGTGATACGCCGCCGCGACGACGTTGCAAGAGATCCCGCGCATCGTCAACGCCGAGGCCACCGCCGCAGTCAAACCGACGGCCTCCAAATCCGAATGCACGGTGAGTTCGATCCAGGCACAGCGAAACAGCGGTTCCAGCCCGGCGGCGCGCACATCCTCTTCGCGCGCGATCGCGGTCGTGGCTTCGGTCTCGCGAATGATCGCGAAGGGCCTCAAGCGCGCGAGAGCACTCTCGTCCGTACACGTCGCGTACGCCCATACGCCGGGCCGGCGCTCGGGACGCAAACCGCGAAGCAACTGGGTCAAATTTCGAATCGCGTCCGACATCGCCGCATATTAACGCGCCGCATTGCGGCTCACTGCACGATCAGCCGTTCGATCAACGCCGTATCGCGGCTTGCGGAAAGTCCGATCACCAGCAACGCCCCCAAGATGAAAATGGCTCTAATCGCGCCGGAGACCAGGCGCGTCATGATCGATTTGTTGAAACCGTAGGCCGGCGCCGCCTCGGACGGCATATCCCGCAATGTGAAAACGGTCCAAATAGCGCCGAAGATCAGGAGCGTCAAGATCGATTTGTTGAGACCGTAGGCCAGCGTCGCCTCGGCCGGATCGTCCGGGTTGTAACGAACGCGAACGCTGTCGCCGAGCATGAGCTTTTCGTAGATCGCCCGATGCGAATCCAAGCCGCTGCTGCGGACGTAACCGAAGGCGATACGATCGGATTCGTACCGACGACCCGCGACGGAATAACCGTAGCGAACCTTGACGAGATAAGTCGATCCGTCGGAATAGCCGTTTTTCTCGAGCGAGCGTTCGAGCAGTCGGCCTTGCGTCGCAGGCCATCGCTCCACTTCTTGCGATTTCCACCATGCATGGCCGGCAAAGCCGAGCACGCCGAATCCGATCGCCAAGAAGACCGCGAAGAACGCACGCGACTTCGAATCCATTCGCCTAGGCATGCCGTCCGAGGCCGAAGGAACGTTTCGAATACGATCCGGCGGTAAGGCCATCGGACGCGGCCCGCAAAACCTCAGCGCTTCTTTTTCTTCGGCGGCGTGGGCGCGGGTGCCGGCGCGGGAGGCGGCGGCGCGGGTGCCGCTGCTGCTGCGGGCCCTTTCACGACACGAACGCCGCGCGCCTTCATCCAGGCGTCGAACTCGTCGGCGGTCATGCGCTTGCCGTTTTGGGTCATATCGAACCGCCACGGCGTGTTGTCGCTCGCGGTCTTGGGCTGGTACGCGCCCGGATCGCCCGGTTTCGGCAGATTAGCGACGGCGGGTGCGGCCGAACACGTTTGCCGATGCAAACGCGTCACCACTTCTTCGACCGTGATCCGCTCGTCCACGAGCGTGGCGAAACCTGCGCCGCCCGGAGCGACGCCGGTCGCCGCAAGCTCGTCCGCGATCGGCGCCAGTTGCAGCGCGTTCGTCGCGGCGCGGGACGCTTGGCGCGGGACTTTGCAGTCGATCGCCGCCTGGGCCTGGGTGGAGAACAACAACAGCCCGACCGCCCAACCGTATGCTTGACGCATGCCCCGCTACTCCCGCCGCTGATCGATGCCGGGAGTGTAGAGCCGCATCGCCACTGCGACAACCGATGCGCGCTTATCCGCGGTTGCGCCTCCTCGAAACTGTGCGCTCGATCGCCTCGAATCTCGCTGCCGTCGTAGTGAGGATTTTGGCTCGACGCAAAATCCCGCCCGGCCAGCGAAGCTCCCAGAGCGAGGCACCCCAAACGACGAAGCCCGGCGCAAGGCCGGGCTTCGAGGTATTGCTGAGAACCGCGTCCGAATTACTGGGCGTTGAGCTCGGTACGACGGTTGTTCTCGTTGCGGCAGCCCGGAACGGTCTGGTCGGTCGGGGTCAGCGGACGGGTTTCGCCGTAACCGTTCGGACCGGCCAGACGACCGGCGTCGATGCCGTTGCTGGTCAGGTAGTCGAACACCACCTGGGCGCGGCTCTGCGAGAGGTTCTGGTTGTAGCCATCGTTGCCGCAAAGGTCGGTATGACCGGCGACTTCGACGCGCAGATCCGGGTAACGCTTCAGGATCTCGACGGCTTCGTTCAGGATGGCGATCGCATCGGGACGCAGCTTGGACTTGTCGAAGTCGAAGTTAACGCCCTTGAGGTCGATGGTCACGTTGACCTTACAGCCGTTCGTGCCGATGGTTTCGCCGGCCTTCGAGTCCGGGCACAGGTCGTTGCAGTCGTTGACGCCGTCACCGTCGCCATCTTTGTCGGCGCAGTTCGGAGCCGGCGGCGGCGGCGGCGGCGGCGGAGCGGCTTCTTCGGTCGGTTCCGGGCCAAGCGGCACGATCACGCCGACCGAAGCCAGCACGTC
>JADZBF010000509.1 GCA_020852215.1 Lysobacter sp.
CGATCAGCACCGCCGGCGGTGTACGCTTGGAGGCGTTGGACGATGCGCTGCAATTGAAAGCGATGCCCGGCGTGTTTTGCGCGGGCGAAATGCTCGATTGGGAAGCCCCGACCGGTGGCTATCTGCTGACCGCATGTTTCGCGAGCGGGTTGATCGCGGGGCGCAGCGCAGCGCAATACGCACGAAGCCATTCGTAGAGCGGAGCGAAGCTCCGCTAAAACCCGTCCGAAGCCAACCGTAGAGCGGAGCGAAGCCCCGCTGAACACCCCCCAAACCGCCCTCACCCAAACCCGACGCACCACCGATACGGATATTCAGCAATCGACGACGCGATCCCAGCGCGCACAGGATTCTCGATGATGTACCGCGCCTGCAGTTCCAGGTCTTTCTCCGTACGTATTCGATGATCGAAGAATCCCGCCTGCCAAACCGTCCCCCGCCGATGTAGCGCGGCATTGATTCGATTCGCGCTCGCGCATTTCATTTTCTGGACGATTCTGCTGAGAGTGGATTGCTCAAGACGAAATAACCAGTGCAGGTGATCCGGCATCACGATCCAGGCGATGGTCGTAACGATGCCCGCAGCATCGGCCGAATTCAATTCCGCAATCACGCATTGCGTTGCGATCGGGTCGCTGAATATCGGCGAGCGCGCAGAGGTGCAGGTGGTGATCGAATAGGAGTGGCCGATCTCTGATCGACGGCCTTTGATGAGGCGGGGGCTGGACATGCCCCATCTTGTTCCGACGAAGTCGGCGCGAGGATCAGACAATATCCAATCCCGGCGTAGGATTTTTCCCGGATTTAGAAGGGTATGTGCTTCGGTGGGGTGTTTAGCGGAGCTTTGCTCCGCTCTACGGGTTAAAAAATCAGCGGAGCTTCGCTCCGCTCTACAAACGGCGAATAGGCAAATCGGAAAATCGGCGAATCAATATTTCTGTTTGGGGCGCTTCGCCGGTTGGCCGCGCGGCGGGAGCGGCTTCTCGCCGCGTTCTTCCGCCAACTTGAAGTCGATCTTGCGCTCTTCCAGGCTGGCTTTGAGCACCACGATACTGGCGCGATCGCCAAGACGGAACACGCGGCCCATGCGTTCGCCGGTCAGTGTTTTGCGGATAGGATCGAAGTGGTAGTAGTCGTGCGGCAACTGCGTGATGTGGATCAGGCCGTTGACCTTCGAGTCGTCCAATTCCACGAACAATCCGAAACTGGTGACGCCGCTGATGGTGCCGTCGAAGCGGCCGCCAATGTGTTTTTCCATCCAGGCCGCGCGATAACGCTCGTCCACTTCGCGTTCGGCTTCGTCGGCGCGACGTTCGCGCTCGGAGCATTGCAGCGCGAGCGCCGCCATCGCACTTTGCGAATACGCGAAGGCCTCGGGCTTCGTGCCGATCAAGGCATGCTTGATCGCGCGGTGCACCAGCAAATCGGGATAGCGTCTGATGGGCGAGGTGAAGTGCGCGTAGGCTTCGAGCGCCAAACCGAAATGGCCGATATTGTCCGGCGCGTACACCGCCAACGACTGACTGCGCAGCAACACCGACTCCAACAGCGTCGCATCGGCGCGTTCGCGGATTTTCGCCAGCAGCGCGGTGAAATCGCGCGGATGCACCGCCGCCCAGGCCGGCATGCGCAGTTTGAATTCCTTGAGGAATTCCAGCAGATCGGCGTATTTGCTTTCAGGCGGCTTGTCGTGGATGCGGTATGGCGCCGGCACCTTTTTCTTGAGCAGGAATCGCGCGGCTTCCACGTTCGCCGCAATCATGCATTCCTCGATCAACTTGTGCGCATCGTTACGCTGCAGCATGCCCGCCTGCACGACCTCGCCCTGCGGGCCGAGCACGAAACGCACTTCGCTGCTTTCGAATTCGATGGCGCCGCGCGCTTTGCGCGCTTTCGCCAACACGTCGTACAGCCGATGCAGGTTTTGCACTTGCGGCATCAACGAGCCGATGCGCTCGATGGTCTCGGCGTCGCCTTCGCCGACCGCCTGCCACACTTGCGTGTAGGTCAGGCGCGCATGCGAATGCATCACCGCTTCGTAGAATTTCGATTTGCTCACTTCGCCGTCGGCATCCACCTGCATATCGCAGACGAAACACAGGCGATCGACCTTCGGGTTGAGCGAGCAAATGCCGTTCGACAGCGTTTCCGGCAACATCGGCACCACGAAACCCGGGAAATACACCGAAGTCGCGCGTCGCTGCGCTTCGTCGTCCAGCGGCGCGCCGGGCCGCACGTAATGCGAGACATCGGCGATGGCGACGATCAGACGGAAGCCGTTGCGATTGGGTTCGCACCACACCGCATCGTCGAAATCCTTGGCGTCTTCGCCGTCGATGGTGACCAGCGGCACCGCGCGCAGATCGACGCGACCTGCGATGTCGGCTTCGGTCGTCGTCAACGGCACCGCCAGCGCCTCGGCGAGCACGGGCGCCGGGAATTCGTGCGGCAAGTCGTGGCCGTGAATCGCGGCTTCCACCACCAGCGAAGGCGTGAGTTTGTCGCCGAGCACCGTGAGCACGCGGCCGATCGGCGGGCGGTGCGCGTCGGGCATGATCACGATTTCGCACACCACCAATTGACCGTTGCGCGCATCCAGACGTGCATCGACCGGGATCTGCACGTTGCGTTGAATGCGTTCGTCGTCGGGCACCACGTAACTCAGGCCTGCATCGACGGTGAAGCGGCCTATCAATCGCGTCAGCCGGCGCTCCAGCACTTCGACGATAATGCCCTCGCGGCGGCCGCGTCGATCCAAGCCGGTCACGCTCGCCAACGCACGGTCGCCGTGCAGCACTTTCCGCATTTGCAACGGCGGCAGGAACAGATCGTCGCCCGCGCTTTTCCCGGGCACCACCGCATCGGGGCGCAGGAAGCCGAACCCGTCGCGATTGGCGATGACGGTGCCGGCGATCAAATCCATCCGCGCGGCGGGCAGATAGCCGCCGCGTCGGTTCTGCAGCAACTGGCCGTCGCGCAACATCGCCGCCAATCGCTTGCCGAGCGCATCGCGGCGCTCGAAGGTTTCCAAATGCAAATGCGAGGCCAGCGTCTCGACCGACATCGGTCCTTCGGCGGACGCCAGCATCTGCAGAATCGCCTCGCGGCTGGGAATCGGGTCGGCGTAGCGCTCGGCTTCGCGCGCGGCGTGCGGGTCTTGGAAACGTCCGGTCGGCGCAGGGGGCGCACTGGGGCGCTCGCGGGAGCGGTCGCCGGAGCGCTCGTCGCGACGCGGGCCGGTTCGCTCATCGCGACGCGGGCCGCTGCGCTTGGGGCTCGACGCCGGCACGGCATCGGGCCACCAGGGCGCCGGTTTCGCGGGTGAGGCTTTCGTGGAGGACGGCTTCGTCGTGCCCTTAGCGGCGTGTTTGGTGGCGTGCTTCGCGGCGTGCTTCGTCGCGATTTTCGGAGCGGACTTGGGGGACGTTTTAGCGTCCGGCTTCGCAGGGCGCGGCGACGAGGGCGCAGGGGATTTCGCGGATCGGCGAGAGGCGCCATCCGAAACGTCTTTGGCGGAGGGGGACGAGGCGCCGCGAGATTTGCGGGCGGCGGTCTTAGCGTCGGTGTTGGCTGCGGGGTTCGCGGCGGCGCTGGGCGCCTGTCGCCGGGCTGCGCGAGCGCCCGTACTCTTCTCGGTTTTTTTAGACATCGCGGCCAGTATACCCCCCGAAATGCGCGAAGGCCCGTGCGCCGGCCCCGCACCCGCCAACCGCACCCGCACGGTGCCCCGCGCCGAGCGCGCAGCGAACCCCGGCCACGCGTTGACAAGCGGCCCG
>JADZBF010000510.1 GCA_020852215.1 Lysobacter sp.
AGGATCCTTGTTGGAGCCGCACCAGGGCAGAAACACCGGCGGCTTCATGTTCAAGTAGGCGCCGCAGGTTTTGTCGGCGTCGACCGGGAGCGCGTTCAATGCAATGAGGGTCGCCTTGTCCGGACCATGAATGGTGTGCACGATGAGACCGGAGTCCAAAGGCAAGTCGCCATTCTTGTCCAGCCCATTCGTTGTATCGAATTGCTGATTGAACGTGGCGACCGCGTTTTGGCACAGGCCGAGCGACGGAGCGGGGCCTTTGGCGATTGCGGCGGTCGGGAATATCGATGCGAGAAACAAAAATGCGGCCAGGTCGGAATGCGAACGAACATCCATGGTCTTCTCGCTACCTGTTTGTGGTTTGTGTATCTGTTACGTTGAAACTGGGGAAGCGCGGTCATTTTCGGGGTGCCGGGAAAAACCGGGGTCAGAGTGAGATTCCCACGAAAAGCAGGGCCGTAAGTCAGGTAGGATGGATCCCGCCCATGCGCAATCCATCGTTTTCCGCGATCATCGACGATTGGGAATCGCTGCGCCCGCCCCTTGTGAAACCGGAAATCGACGATGTCGGACGCCAACACCCTTCGTGCCGAGTTCAACCCGCTGGTGCGTCCGTACATGGTGCTCTTCGTCGCCTGGATCTTGTTGCTGACGGTCGTCCTGAGCCCGCTGATCGTGATTTGGGTGCTGGGGCCCGGGCAATGGTGGGCGGGGCACTACTATCGCAAGCTGCGGTGCGTGCTCGACGACAAACATCTGAATTTCCGCAAAGGCATCCTGTTCCAGGTCGAAAAGACGATCCCGCTGGAGAATATCCAGGACGTGACCGTTATCGAAGGCCCGCTATTGCGGCGCTTCCACTTGAGCATTCTGCGGATCGAAACCGCCGGGCAGAGCCCCGGGCAGGCGCACAATATGCAGTTGGTCGGCATCGTCGATGCGCATCGTGTGCGCGACGAGATACTGCGACGCCGCGAGGCTTTGCGTAGGCCGCCTGCGGGCGGCGGCGATACGAGCGGCGACGGGCAATTGCAGGCATTGAATGCGATCCGCGAGCGGCTGGACGAAATCGCTTCGCTGCTGCGCGATCGCCACGGCGGTTGAGCGCCGCCGAGTTCGAAGCGGTGTAAAGTCGGCTTTTCCGAAGCATGGGTGTCCCGGTGATCGGGAGACCGTCAACGAGGGCCGTCATGACGTCGCCGATCCAATCGAGCAAAGTGTCCAGCGCCGCGGTACGCGCCACCATGCGACGAGCCGCTTGCGCACTCACTCTGCTGGCGACGGTCGCGTTCGGCAACGGCGCGCAGGCCGCCGACGACTTCGCGTCCACCAAGCCGACGCGGCGCGTGGAGTACTGGCAGAGGCGCGAGGCGGATATCGCGGTACAACTCCGCGATACCGAAGCGCTGTCGAACGTGAAGCTGGTGTTTCTCGGCGATTCGATCACCGATTTCTGGCAGTTGGACGAGAACCCGTGGGTCACGGGTCAGTTCTTCGGCAAACAGTCGTGGGACGAATCGTTTACCGGCGAGCCGGCCGAGAATCGTGCGCTGAATCTCGGAATTTCCGGCGACCGCACCGAACACGTGCTGTATCGCATCCTGCCGGCGTCGGCGGGCGGGTTGGGGCAGTTGGATGCGCCGGAGCTGCAACCGGATGTCGTTCTCGTGCTGATCGGCGTCAACAACACCTGGGCGGAAGAAACGCCGGTCGTGGACAGCGTGGTGGCGGGTATCGTCCAAGTATTGACCGCCGTCCATGCGCGCAAGCCCGAAGCCCGCATCGTGCTGCAATCGCTCATCCCGACCAACGACCCGGCGAAAAATCGCGATGCCTTACTGCCGATCAATCGCCGACTCGTCGATTTGGCGGCGAGCCCGCCATTCTCGGCATTTGTCTCCTATCTCGACCTCTATCCATTGTTCGTCGATGCGGCAGGCGAGCAGATCGGCGGGTACTTCGTCAGCGATGGCGTCCACCCGAATCGGAACGGTTACCGCATCTGGCGCGATCGCCTTGTGCCTTATTTGCGTGAGCTTCGAGCGGAAAAGAAAGGTTTAAAGTAGGCATTCCGAAGCTCGCCGGGGTGCATAAGCGAAGCGACTGCACCTTCTTCGGCGCGCTCACGATGAGGTAGCGAATGCGAAGTAGTCTGCGTCATATTGCTCTGGTATCGGCGCTCGTTGCGCTTTGGGTCGGCGGGGCTTCGGCGAGCGACTGCGTCGAGACGAAACCGATCGCCTTCGACACGTTCATGCGCGGCGCAATATCCGCCAGCGTTCCGCTCAAGGTTGCGGTACCTTCGAATTATCGGCACGCCGATCTCGCGGAGATCGGGTCGACTTATTCGTATTGGATGATGCCGGGCGCGGCGAAGCGAGCGAAACGTAGCGGCGACCTGCCCGCGTCCGGTTATCTCTACGGCAAAGTGTCCATGGATGTCGCATACGATGCGGAACGCGACCTTTTCGTCGATGGCGACGGGGGCGATATTCGTCAACAGCTTGCCGGCGAAGGCGCGATCGCCGTGGAGCAGACGCGAATTCGTGGCCATACCTTATTGTTTCTCGAAGTTTCCCCTGAGCCAAACGCGCGAAAGGTTTATGCGGTATATCTCGCTCTGAATCGAGCCACGAATGCGGTCTATCTCGCCTACCGACCTCCCGTCGGAGACGCTGCGGCCGGCGATTGTTTCTGGAAGATGTTCAAGGCGACGATGATGGCGGAGTAGTCATTCATGCTGCTTTTTTCGGAAGCGGCAGGCGCCAGATAAGGCTCAAAAGGACAAATTCTCAACCAGTCCAATTCTGGGCCGAATCCGATGCCGGATAAGACTTGATCGAGATGAAGTGTTGTGGTTGTCTGGTAGGCACAGGTCGAAAAAAGAGGAATTCGGCGCATGAAAGACAAGGCCCGACGATTGCAGCGTGGCGCATATACAGCCGCAGCCCTCGTGTTGCTCATTCTTTTGCTGGGCTGTACTCGGGCTGCGCCAAGTCTAACTCCTCAGCAAATTGAGCAAGAGCGCGCCGATCTCGCATCGATCGAACTAATGCTTAATCGAGCCAATGATCACCCGGAACTGATCGAACGGTCGCGTGTCGCGCTGGATAGAGTGCTAGCGCGAAATCCGCACGCGCTTGATGCTTACTACCTTTATTCCAGATATCACGTGCGCAGAGGATACCAATATCCTGACTTATACGATCCGAAGTCGCTTGAGGATGCGAATGCGGTGCTCGATAAAGCGCTCGAGATTTCGCCGAGTTACTCGCTCGCATACGTTCAAAGAGGTGGGGTATATATCGCGATGCGTCGATTCGACGACGCGCAAGCCGCATTGGATACGGCTCGCCGTATGGGGTCGACGAGTCCTTGGCTCGATATGAATCAAGCATTGTTGTTGCAGGCTCAGGCCAGACTCCACAAGGCGGCGGGTTACTGCGAACGGGTGATTTCGAATCCTGCCTCGGATTATCGGGTCCAGCGTTATGCCTATAACTGCCTCATCGACTTTCAGAATATGAAAGGAAATTCAGACGAGGCCGATAAGCTGGAGAGAAAGCTTGTCGCTGTTGCCGACGATGATGCGTTTACGCACGGCAACTACGCGACGCATGTTCTTTGCAGCGACGACGATTACGAGCGCGCGATTTTTCATGCGGAGAGCGCGCTCTCTGTAAAACAATATCCCTACGCAAGATCGATTCTTGCGATAGCCTATTATCGAAAATGGGCGGCGGAACTGGAGGCTGGTCGGTTATCGGAAGCGGAGCGCGCCTGGAAGGCTGCGCGTAAAACGGACTCGACGCCTGCGGCGTATCTCGTCGCGACGTGGTGCGACAGCGACTCGACGAGAAAAACCTTGATTGCGATGCGCGAACGAGGCGAGATGGAACACTTCGACCAGTACGGAATCGCGAGACTAGCGCGCGCGCCCGTCCGGCGGAGTATTGTCGGCGTATTCGAGATGACGGTGAGTAAAGGATCGTACGGCCCGAGAGGTTTGGTCTTCACATCGGATGTTGTTGGAAACCAGAGGTTGAGAATAGTCGCCAGCACGAAAGATGCTTTACCGGAAGATGTCCAACGAAAATTCGGAAAAGACGTCAATACTGCTGTTTCCGGAAAAGTCATCGCATTCATTGGTTTGATGGATATCGCGAGCAATGTCGCTAACGAATTGCCGGCCGGCAATGAGGGTGGTGCGCAAGACCTGTTCGTCAAAGTGCTGGATTTGGATACCATTGTCGTAGGCCAGTGAGAAATCCCCGGGGAGAGGGCAAACAATTGCGTCGGGAGCGGTGCTGTAATAAGTTGCATCGAATGATGAGCGTGCGGGTGTCCGTGTGTAAGGCATCCTGATTGCAAAAGGCAAGGGGCGCTGCACTCGCCTACACCATGAGCTGGAACTTTGACGAGGAGTGCTATATGACGATGTTGATGCGATCGATGCTTGCGCTTGCGTTGCTGTATCCGGCGTTCTCTCACGCGACGACGTGGGGCGAGACTAAGGTTCAGGATCCGATCGATCGGAAGGCGAAGTGCGACGTCCAGGAGCCGATGAGTTCCGGCAGTTATATCTATCAGTGGCCCGAGAAATACGATCAGGTGTTCTGGCCGATGACGGACCAGAACGGCATTTGGTTCTGTAAGAAGTCCGGTTTCGTCGCTTTCATCGGCGACTTCGAAGGCTTGACCGATGCCGAGAAAGCACGAATCTCGCAATATCTGCGCGAGAACTACAAAGGCGGCAAAGACGAGGGCAGCCTTGAGGCCAAACTGAAGTCGCTGGAAGCCCTTTACGCGCTGCGGGAAAAGGACGAGGCGTTCAGGAATATGCTGCTGCGGGCGCTGGCGCGGTGGTATCAGGATTCGGGCGATACGGAGAAGGCCAACGAATACCGACGCAAAGCGCTCGAGGGGATTCGATCGGCGCTCACGGGCGAGATGCCGGAAGATCAGAAGTTGCAATACCTCTACGTCGCGGCCAACTACACCCGCGAATTGGGCGATGCGGAAGCGAGCGATCGGTACTTGGTCGAGCTGCGCGACAAAG
>JADZBF010000511.1 GCA_020852215.1 Lysobacter sp.
CCGCTTCGCCCATGCCTATCGCGCTCACCAACGCCCAAAGTCGCTTCCTGCGCGGTCAGGCCCACGGTCTGAAAGCCTTGTTGCAAGTAGGCGCCAAGGGCGTGACCGACGCGGTGATCGCCGAGGTGGACGGCGCGTTGGAGCATCACGAGTTGATCAAGGTGAAGATCGCCGGCGACGACCGCGATAGCCGCGAAGCCATGATCGGCGAATTGGCGGCGCGCAGCGGCGCGGCGCTGGTGCAGAAAATCGGCAAGATCGCCGTGCTGTACCGCCCGAGCAAGGACAAGCGCCAGATCGTGCTTCCGCGGGCGTAAGCGTGCGTCGCCGCGCTGGGACGGTCGCCTGTCTGATCGTTTGCCTGTCGTCGATGGCGTGCAGCGCCCACCGCACGCCGGCGGAGCAAGCGCAGCGTTCGCTGAAAATCGGCGAAAACTACGGCGAGGCGCGTTCGCGTCTTCTGAGCGCGGGTTGGCGCCCGGTGCGAGCGCAATGTTCCGAACGCAATGTCTGTTTCCGTGAATGGCCGGAGATGACCACTCGGTTATCGGATGCCCAGACCTGTGGCGTCTTGATCGCCGAAGGCGACAAACTGATGATCTGCATTCGCCCCATTGCCGATGGGGCGAATATCGCATTCATCGAGACGTTGTACTGACGCGGGCCGGCACCATGCTTCTTCACCTGGAACATCCCGATTTCGAATTTTTCCTGCGCGGCGCCGACGGCGCGAGCGCGAAGGTCAATGAGCGCACGCTCACCGCCAGCTTCGTGCTGGCGCCGGATACGCTGATCGAGGACTGGCCGGTGCGCGATGTGCGCACGTTGCGCGCCGAGGATCTCGAACCGCTGTGGGCGCTGAAACCGGAATTGATTCTGCTCGGCAGCGGCGGCGCGCAAGCGTTCCCGCCGGCCGAAGCGATGGCTGCCTGTCTCTCGCGCGGCATCGGCCTGGAAACGATGACCAACGCCGCCGCCGCGCGCACCTTCAACGTTTTGGCGAGCGAAGGCCGACGCGTCGTCGCCGGCTTCGTACTGGCAGGCTGAGCGCATGCCGCATTCGCGCAAATTCGCACGCCTATTCGCAGACAGGCGCACGCGGAAGCTCGCGATCCCCGCGCTGGCCGTCGCCGCGCTCGCGTCCTGCAGCACCGTGCAGCCGTCGATCGAAACGCGTTATACGCGCTGGCTCGATGCCGGACATCGCGCGGAGGCCGAGCGCTACGCCGCATTCCTGCGCGGCGAAGGTTTGGAGAGCGTCGTTCCGCCGATGCCGCTGTCGCGCAGCGCGCGCGACTGGAAACGCTGCGAACGCGATGAATTCGCGGTGCCGCCGGAATCGTTGCAATCCAACATGCTGCCGACGCTGCGCTTGGTCGCACGCTTGCGCGATGAAGGCATTCTCGACCCGGCGCGCGCGCGTTCGGTGTATCGCGACCCCGCCTTGAACGAATGCGCCGGCGGCAGCCCCGGCAGCAAGCATGTGCAGAACCAGGCGATCGATTTCGACTTGCCCGATCGTCCCGACAACGTCACGCGCCTGTGCGCGTTCTGGCGCGAACATGGCGAAGCGCTGCGCATGGGCCTGGGCTTCTACAGCCCGACGACCATTCACGTCGACACCGGCGGCTACCGCACCTGGGGCACGGATTACACGCGACGCACGTCGTTGTGCCTGACTGCGGAATCTCCACCGCCCGACGCAGCGCCTGCTGCGCCCGCACCGAACGCTCAAGCGACGCCCGCGCCGGCGCGGTGAACGCCGACGCGGAGCGATGGCGCGTACGCATGACGCGTCGCGCGCGCGACCGTTAGAACGTGAGTTTGACCGCGGCGTAGATCGAGCGACCCGCGCCCGGCACTGCCGTGCCCCACTGCGGGTAATTCGGCAATGCCGGATTGGTCATCGTGGTGCCTTGGCCGACATACGCGCCGCCGGTCGGCAGCGAATAGAAGCGGTCGAAGACGTTCTCCACGCCCAGATCCAAACGCAATCGCGACCATTCGCGCGCGAAGCGCAGATTGACCAAGCCGTAACCAGCGGTCTCGATTTCGTTGCGCACGCGCGAGACGTCGTTCTTGTCGTCGACGCCGACCACTTCCAGCGCATTGTCCCAACCCTGCACGCGATGCGTCAGCGCGACTCGCGCGTTGAGCGGCATCAGATGGTAGAGGCCGTCGCCGGTGGTGGCGTTTTCGCCGCTGACCCACGAAATATCGCCTTCCAAACCGAACGTGCCGAACCCGGTTTCGCCCAAACGTGCCTTGCCCGAGAGGTCGAAGCCCTTCAGACGCGCGCTTTGATTCGCGTACTTGAGCAGCACGAAGCTGTTGCGCCCCGGCACGGCGCGCGGCGCGTTGGTCGCGGCATCCCACTGCACCGCGCCGATGTAATCGGAAATGCGGGTGTAGTACGGGGTGAACACCACTTCCCAACGGCGATCCGGCGCATGCCAGTCGAAGGTGGTGGACAAGGTAACTGCGCGTTCCGGCCGCAAATTCAAATTGCCGACGTACGCGTTGCCGTCGCCGACGAAGTTGTTCATCAACGCGGCCATCTGCCACGTCGACCACGGATAGACCTCGTACACGCCCGGCGAACGCAGTTTGCGCGCGATGCCGAAGGCGATATCGGTGCGCTCGTCGCGCGCGAAGCGGAACATCGCGCTGGCGTCCCAGTTGCCGTCCGTGCGCGAACGGTCCGCGGCGTTGAACAGAGCGGCGTCGCGCATCTGGTACGAGCCCATCATATTGCTGGTGGGGTTGTAGCCGCGCACATCGCCCGCGTCCATCGCCACGCGCTCGTAACGCAGGCCGACTTCGGCGACCCAGCGCGCGTCGAAGCGGCGCTCCCATTCGACGTACGCCGCACTGCGGTCACGCTCGCCGTCGTAGACGTTCCAGAACGTGCCCGGCCACATCATCGCGCCCGACGGCGGCCACCAGTCGCCCAGACGGTAACGGCGATGTTCCGCGCCCACGCGCAGCAGATCGTTCTCCGCCAGCGCAATTTCCGCATCGATGGAGATCGCCGTGGTGTCGCTTTCGGTGTCCATCGGCATGCCGGCCGCGCAGTTCGGACCGATCGGCGAACACGCGACGCCCGCGCCGTTCGGCGGATTGGCGCCGCCGGAGGCCATGCCGTACCAATAGCGCTTGTCGGCGCCGAAATCCATTTCGTGTTCGAGCGTTTCCCGATACGCGCGCGCTTCCAACCGGCCCCAATCGAACCGGCCGAGATAACGCAGATTCGCCGTGCGTTGACGGTTGTCGGTGAGGTCCATGCGCTGATTGGGGAAGCCCTGTTCCGGAATCTGCTGCCAACCGAAGGTGGCTTCGAACAGATGATCGCCGGTGGTGTAAGCCAAACCGAGACGCTGGTTATGCGAAACATAAGCGCTGGAGCCGACTTCGTCGCGATCCAGCGTATGCCCGGCGCGACCGGTGAAGTCGTAATTTTTGAAGTCTTCGCCCGCACGGTAATTGTCGGCGCGCGCGGTAGACCCGGCGTAATGCGCGCTGAAACGTTCGGTGGCCAGCGTCACCGCGACATTGGCGCCGGATGCGCCGCCGTTGCTGCGGTAGTAGGCGCCGGCCTCGCCCGAGAACGCGACGCCTTCGCCCGGCGCGGCGAACTTCGGTTGCGCGCGCTCTACGACGATGCGGCCGCCGATCGAATCGCCGCCCTGCGACACCGGTGTGATGCCGGGATACACGGTGATGCGCGCGATGTCGCTCGGCGCGACGTAGGACAGCGCCGGGTTCATGTGGTTCGGGCAGGACGCGACGATGTCCGCGCCATCGACGCGAATGCGTAAACGGTCGTCGGCGAGGCCGCGAATCGACGGCAGGCCGGACACGCCGCCGGCGGCATTGATCGAGACGCCCGGCATGCGATCGAGCAGGGTCGCCGCATCGCTAGTGGCCGCCTGCGCGGCCTGGGTCGAATCGCCTTCGACGCGCCGGGCGGGCGCGATCGAAGCGCGGTCGTGTTCCACGATCACTCGGGGCAAGGTGACGACATCGCCGCCGTCGGGCGTCGTGGGTTCGGAGGAAGGGTCGTTCGCGTAAACGCAGAACGGAAGCGCGGCGAGCATGGCCGCGGCCAAGGGACGGAGCGTGAGAGACATAGCGGGAGATATCCGTAAGATGAGCGCGCAAGCGCGCGGCGCCTGGCGCATGAGCCGAGGGCGCGGAGAGCGCGCGACACGATGCGCGCGCGAACGATTCGAGAAAAACCGGGCGTTAAGCCGCGATCGGCGCGGGCGGGCCGCGCGGGCTGCGATCGTAGATGGCGGGGCGCAGGATCGCGCGCACCCCGAAGCGCATACGAGCGCATGCCATCGTGGGTGCGGACGCGCTCACCGAAGCGTGAAGCGCGGGCAAAACGGTCGCCGCCGTCAACGTGCAGTAGCCGCAATCGTCGTCTGCGTCGCGGCCGCCGTTCGGGCCATCGCCCGCATCGCGATCGGATTTCGCGCCATCGACGAGATCGTCGAACACGGCATCCGCCGAGGCCGCGGCGATCGCCGCGATCTCGACCGAACGCCATGCGAGACCACGCGACGTGCAGAACGCTTGGGACGCGACGGCATCATCGGGTTGCGCAATGCGAGAGAGCCGTCCGAGCGTCGGCAACAGCGACAGCGAGACGCTCGCGAACAACGCGAGCGTCAAAAGCCAGGAGCGAGGGCGGCGAATCGATGCCATAACGTGACGAATTCTAGCCAGCCGCGGTTATCGAACGTTGCGCTGCATCAAAACGCCGAGCCGCGAACCTCGTGGGGTCAGCGCTTCGGCAACGCCTGCAACGGATCCTGCGGCTTGCCGTTGTAGCGGATCTCGAAGTGCAGCATGTCGCGCGAGGCGCCGCTGCGGCCCATTTCGGCGATTTGCTCGCCGGCTTTCACGCGCTGGCCTTCGTTGACCAAGCGCGCGCGGTTGTGGCCGTAGGCCGACAACCACTGGTCGTTGTGTTTGACGATGACCAGTTCGCCGTAACCGACCAAGCCGGCGCCGGAATACACCACCACGCCGTCGGCCGCCGCGCGCACCGGCGCGCCGCTTTGACCGCCGATGTCGATGCCCTGCTTGGTCGGGTCGCCCAAGGCGAAGCGGCCGACGAGCGCGCCGTCCGCCGGCCAACGCCACGCGAACGTCGCTTGCGGCACGCTCGGCGGCGGACGCACGGCATCGGGCGTCGTCGAGGGATTCGTTGTCGTACCCGTCGGCGGCGGTTTCGTTCCGGTCGGCGGTTTCGATGTCGCTGCGACAGGCGGCACGCTGGGCCGCGTCGAGGACGGCCGCGACGGCGCGGTGGTCGCGACGCTCGGCGTCGAAGCGCGCGGCGGCGCGCGTCGTTCCGGCGGCGGCGACAAGCGCAGCCGCTGACCCGGATAAATCGGGTACGGCGGCGGGATGCGGTTCCACATCGCCACATCCAACGGACTGACGCCGTTGTCCGTCGCGATGCGGTACAGCGTGTCGCCTTTGCGCACTTGCACGCTGCCGCCGGGTTTCGCGCGATTCGCGCTGCGCGGGGCGACAGGTTTGGCGCGTTGGCCGCCATCGCGCACCACGCGCGTCTTCGCGCAACCGGCCGACGCCAGCGCGAGCGCGACGACGCTCATCCAAACGAGGGCGCGAGACGCGAAACGCGCGCGGCTCATCCTTGCCTCGCCCGGAACACCAGATAGCCGATCGCCGCCACCAACAACACGGTCGCGGCCCAACCGATGGGTTCGATATAGCGATGCAGCGCGCGCTCGGCGCGTTCGCCGCCGAGCTTGATCGCGATGGCGATGAGATACACGCGTTTGCCGCGGCCGACCGCCATCGCCGCCAGATACGGCAGCCACGGCACGCCGACCACGCCCGAGGCCCAGGTGAAGATTTTCATCGGAATCGGCGCGAAACCGCCGGCAACCAACAGCCAGAACACCGCCCACGGCGATTCGGCCATCTTGGTCTTGATGGTGTCGATGCCCGATTCGATGCCGCTCAGCATGCCGACCGCCTCGAACAACGGCTTCAGCAACTCGAAGGCGTAATGCCCGAGCAGATAACCGATCACGGCGCCCAAGATCGAACCGGCGAGGCTGAGCGTGGCGAACCACAGCGCGCGCTTGGGTTGCGACAACGACATCGGCGCGAGCATCACTTCCGGCGGCACCGGGAACACGATGGCTTCGACGAAACTCAAGCCGGTCAACAACGCCGGCGCATGCCGATGCCGCGACCAATGCAATGCGCGTTGGTAGAGAGGCGCGAAGATTTTCATGCGCAAGTCTTCATGCGCGAATGGCCATGCTCATGCGGCGGCGTCATCCGTCGATGGTGCCCGAGAGCAGCGGCACGAACACCACCGACGCCAGATCGCTGCGCACGATGCGGCCATCGGCGCGTTTGCGCAGTTTCACCAGCGATTGCGCGGCGCTGCCGCCGACCGGGGCCACCAGCACGCCGCCGACGGCGAGTTGTTCGGTCAACGCATCGACCAGCGCGGGAGCTGCGGCGGTGACGACGATACCGTCGTAAGGCGCGTGTTCCGGCCAACCGATGCGGCCGTCGTCGTGCTTGCTGCGCACGTTCAAGCCGAGCGTGCGGAAGCGTTTGCGCGCGGTGCGCAGCAAATCGCCGATACGCTCGACGGTGTAAACCTCCAGGCCCAGCGCGGCGAGGATCGCGGCCTGATAGCCGGAACCGCTGCCGACTTCCAACACTTTTTTCGGCCGAAACGGCGCGGCGGCGATCTCGCCTTCCATCGTGGCCTCGTCCTCCGCGTCCGGTTCGTACAGCGCTTCGGTCATGCGCGCGACCACCCACGGCTGCGAGATGGTCTGGCCGTGGCCGATCGGCAAGGCGTTGTCTTCGTACGCGCGCGCGGCCAGCGCTTCGTCCACGAACAAATGCCGCGGCACGGTGCGGATCGCGTTGAGCACCGCTTCGTCGCGAATGCCCTGCTCGCGCAGGCGCTCGATCAGGCGGTCGCGCACGCGCTGCGAGGTCATGCCCATGCCGCGCGCCTCGGGCTGCAGGCGCATATGCGCGGTCATGCCGCGCCCTCGCCCTGCGTCGGCCCGCGCAAACCTTCGGCCAACCCGCCCACCCAACTCGCGACCTGCTCCAGAGCTTGGTAGCGCGTGAGATCGACGTGAATCGGCGTGATCGAAATATGCCCGGTGCGTACGGCGTGGAAATCGGTGCCGGGGCCGGCGTCCTGTTCGGGGCCGGCGGCGCCGATCCACCACCACGTCCGCCCGCGCGGGTCTTCCTGCTGGGTGCAGGGCTCGGCGCGATGGCGATTGCCCAGACGGCAGACCTCGAACCCCGCGACACGGTCCCACGGCAGATCGGGCACGTTGACGTTGAGGATGGTATCCGCCGGCAGCGGGTCGGCCTTCAAACGGGCCACGATCTCCACCGCGGCGCGCGCGGCGGTTTCGAAATGGCGACCGCTACCCTCGCACGTCGCCAGCGACACCGCCACCGCAGGCAGACCGAGGAAGCGCCCTTCCATCGCCGCTGCCACGGTGCCGGAATAAATCACGTCGTCGCCCAAGTTGGCGACGTTGTTGATGCCCGAGACCACGATGTCCGGCTCGCAATCCAACATCCCGGTGATGGCGACGTGGACGCAATCGGTGGGCGTGCCGTGGACGCGCCACGTCGTGTCGTCCTGGCGGATCACGCGGATCGGCGAATCGAGCGTGAGCGAATTGCTGGCGCCGGAGCGGTCGCGGTCAGGAGCGACGATCAACACGTCGTGACCGGCATCGCGCAGGCCTGCGGCGAGGATTCGGATACCCGGCGCATCCACGCCGTCGTCGTTGCTGATCAGGATGCGCATGAATGCGGAAGCGACGTCTCGTTCCGGCCCCGGCGGCCGACGCTCATGATACCGGATGCCATGCGTTCCCCACCGGCGCGGGGTAATCTCTGAGGCCATGAGTACGCACGACCGCCGCCGCGGACGCTTCGAACACGCCGAGTCGAGGCGAAATGCGCGCGTGCGCGACAAGACCGAGGCGACGGCGGCCTCAACCGCCTCCGCGAACGCCGAGGACGAGGACGATGCGGCCCTGTTCCGCAACGCGATCGGCCCGGTGCGCGAACTGCCCAGCGCCGCGCCGCCGCCGCAAGCGCCGAAACCTCGGCCCGCGGCGAAGATGGCCCATCGCGACGATCAGGACGCCCGGTCCGAATTTCGCCGACTGCTCGATTCGCCGCTGCTGCTGGCCGGCGACGCCCTGCGCTATCGCCGCGACGAAGTGCCCGAACGCATCCTGCAGCGGCTCGGTCGCGGGCAATACGCCGCGCAGGACGAACTCGACCTGCATCGTTGCGATGCCGCCACGGCTGAGGTCTTGCTCAGACGTTTTCTGAAAGAAGCGCGCGACGACGGCGCCGGCTGCGTGCGCATCGTCCACGGCAAAGGCCTGCACGCCGACGACGGCGTACCGACGTTGAAAAACCTGGTCGATCGGATCTTGCGTCAGCGCAGCGACGTGTTGGCGTTCCATTCCGCGCCCGGCGCGCAAGGCGGGACCGGCGCGGTGTTGGTGCTGCTGGCGCCCTCCGCGCGATAACCGAACCGCGATCTGGCGCGCTCGGGCCGAATGCACGAAAATTCCGCGCCGACATTACGACCGCCGCGCGCCGCGCCATCGGCGTTCGGCGGCGACATCCATTTCACGAACGGAACGTCTACGCCCCGATGAGCTTCGAACAGAATGAACCGGGCGCCGCCGTCGCCCGAGTGCGCCGCGCGGGCGTGGATCTCAGCGGATTGATGTCGGTCCTCAGCAAGCATCTGTACTCCACACCGAGGGTCGCACTGCGCGAACTGGTGCAGAACGCGCACGACTCCATCGTCCGACGCCGCTTGGAGCAACCCGGCTGGTCCGGCCTCGCCCGCATCGACATCGAGGGAGATCGCAACGACAACACCATTCGCATCGTCGATTCCGGCGCGGGCCTGACCGAAGACGAAATTCACGCGTATCTGGCCACGGTCGGCGTCGGCTACACGCGCAAGCTGCGCGAGTCCGAGCAAGAGGACAGCGGGTTGATCGGGATGTTCGGCCTGGGCTTCCTGTCCGCGTTCGTGTTGGCGAAGCACGTCTCGGTTCGCACCACGTCCTATCGGGAACCAGAACGGGGCTACTGCTATTCGTCCTTCAACGCCGAGCAGTATTCTGTCGAAACCATCGCGCCGCGCGAAATCGGAACCGAAATCGTGCTCAAACTGCACGACGAATTCAGCGCGCTGACCTCCGCGCAGAAGCTGCGGGATATTCTCGAACACTACTGCGCGTTGTTGCCCGAGCCGATCCATATCGCCGGCGGCGCGCCGATCAACCCGGAGTCGCCGCCATGGCGGCAAACCGCCGCGGTCGATCTTCATCCGATCCAAGCCCGTCGCCGCGATCTTGCCTTCGCGGCACGTTTCGAGCGCAGTTTCGAGCCGATCTGCACGCTGCCGCTGCGCCCCAACACCGACAGCGACGCCATCGGTCTGTTATGGATTCAGGACGGCAGCACATACGGCAGCAGCGACAATCGCAATTTATCGGTATTTCTGCGCGGCATGCTGTTGGACGACGACGCCCGCGACCTGCTGCCGTCCTGGGCCGGTTTCGTCGGTGGCGTGATCGAATCGAAACGGATGACGCCGACGGCCAGCCGCGAAGACCTGCAGCGGGATACGCACTATCGCGCGACGAAACACGCGATCCAGGAAGCGCTGATCGAGGGGCTCGCCCAAATCGCGCGCGAACAACCAGAAGCTTGGCGGCGGATACTCGCCCGCCACAACGAGGCATTGCTGGGCGCATCGCTATGCGACGATCGCCTGTTCGCGATTCTGATGGACA
>JADZBF010000512.1 GCA_020852215.1 Lysobacter sp.
CGCGAAATGAGCAGCGCATACAGCCCGAGCGCGCCGAACCAGCAGATCGCGGCGGTCCAGAGATCGTGCGAGAGGAAATGCGCGCCGCGCAGTTGTTGGCCGATGCCGAAGAGCAAACCTGCGGCGAGGCCGACGGCGAGCCCGCGAAGTCGCCATTGCGGCTTGGTCATCGCGAAGAAGAAATACAGCGACATCCAGGCGTAGCCGCCGCTGGCGTGCCCGGCGGGAAAGCAGGACGCGTGCGGCAAAGAAGTCGATCTGGCTTCGAACAACGTCAAGTAAGGGCGCACGCCGCCGAGCCCGTCGATGTCCCAGGGGCAGTCCATGTTCGACCACGACTTGATCCAGGACACGGCCAGCGTGCACAGCAGCACCGACAGCGCGAGGTAGCCCAATGGCGCTCGCCGTGCGACGTCGGCGGGGCGCCGCATCGCGACGATCCATGCGACGACGACGCCCAGCCACGCGACGATGCTGGCGTTGCGGCCCACGTGATGAATCAAGGTTTCGGTCACGAACCAGTGCTTGAGCAGCCAGCGATAGCCTTGCCAGTCGTAAACGGCGCGCGCGATATGCCAATCCAGCGCGTAGGACTCGGTCGCGACGATCGCGACGACGAAGACGGCGAGCGGCAGCCAAAGATGCCGGTATCGGAAGCGGGCGGCGTCGATGTCCGCGGCTCGCGTGGTCAGGCGCAGCACGCCGCCGCGCGCGGCTCGCGATGACCTCAATGGCCAAGACGCGGGTGACGACATGCAGAGGGCTCCCCGATGATGCAGGAGCCTGTTTTAGACCGGCAGGCTTAAGTCGACATGAGCCGAATGTTGCGATCGCGTTACGGCGTGAGACTTGGGTCTCACTCGCCTAAGAGGTTGTTGAACAACGATCTTCCTGATCGCTGTCCAAGTCGCGAGCCCGGCACATGTCCGGACTCGCTCCCAACGACAGCCCGCTTGCGGGCTGAACAGCGAAGCTGGCCCTGAGCTCGGCGAAGGGTGAGCGCGCAGCGCGAATCATCAATCGCTTACGCGCTCGCTTCGTCGTCGCAGCCCTCCTTGGCTGCGCTGGCAGGCTGTTTTCAACAGCCTGCCAAGGCGGCGGCCACGAACGGCGGGTAGACCAGGGCGCCGCGATGGATGTCGGCGCTGTAGTACTTGGTCTCGAACGTCTTGCCGCGGGCGTCGGCCTCGCGGAAATCGAAACCGCTCGGCGTTCCATCGGAATGCTTCTTGGCCAGGGTGGCGCTCCACCAGCCGGTGGGGTAGCACGGCTGCGGGAAGGGCAGGGTGCGGAACGCAGCGAAGCCGGCTTTCGCCATCTCGACGCGCATTTCCTTGATCAGGTCGAGCAGCACCAGCGGCGATTCGGATTGCTGCACCAGGATGCCGTCGTCCTTCAGTGCGCGGAAGCAACTTTCGTAGAAGGCCTTGTTGAACAGACCCTCGGCCGGGCCGACCGGGTCGGTCGAATCGACGATCACGATATCCACGCTGCCCGGGGCGCAGTTCGCCATGTAGGCGATGCCGTCGTCGAACAGCAACTGCGCGCGCGGATCGTCGTTGCGATCGCACAGCTCGGGGAACCATTTTTCCGACATCCGCGTGACCTGCTCGTCGATGTCGCACTGCACCGCGTTCTCCACGCCCGGGTGCTTCAGCACTTCGCGCAGTGTGCCGCAGTCGCCGCCGCCGATGATCACGACGCGCTTGGGATTCGGATGCGTGAACAGCGCCGGATGCGACATCATTTCGTGATACAGGAAGTTGTCGCGCGCGGTGAGCATCATCGCGCCGTCGATCAGCATCAGATTGCCCCAGTCGGTGCTCTCGTAGATTTCGATCTTCTGGAACGGCGACTGCGTTTCGTCCAGCTTGCGGGTGATGCGATAGCCGATGGCCGAGCCGGCGGGCTCGAAGTTCTCGTAGTGCCAGGTGGTCTCGGTCATGGCGACGGTCCCGGAGGGCAGGAAGGGGGCGGCATTGTACCGGAGCGGGTCGCGAGGTCTCAGGCCTGTGAACGCGATTGGGGCGCAACGTACCCCAATCGCGTTCACAGGCCCTAGGATGTGCCCAGGGAGGCCTCAATGGCGAAAACTTCGGAAGAACGGCGCTATCGCGCCTTGATCGAGCGTCTCGTGGCCGATGCGAAAGCGGCGCCGCGGGCGTATCGGACGCGTGTGGCCCTGCTCGCGGGGCTGGGCTACGGCGTTCTGCTGCTGTTGTTGGCGGTGGCGGTCGGGTTGCCCGTGGGCATCGCGGTGGGGTTATTGGCGACCGGCCGCAGCTTGGACGGATGGGCGATCTATGTGCTGTTGCCGCAGGCCGTGTTCGCGGTGTTGTTGGTGCGCGCGCTGTGGGTGCGGTTCGAACCGCTGGCCGGTTATCGCTTGTCGCCCGAGGAGGCGCCGGAACTGGCGGCCGAAATCGAACGCCTCAGGCTTGCGGCAGGCGCACCCGAACTGGACGAAGTGGTGATCGATAGCGATCTGAACGCCGGCGCCTCCAGCGTGCCGAAATGGTTCGGATTGGCCGGTCATCGGCATACCTTGGTGATCGGTTTGCCGTTGATGCGCGCGCTCGACCGCAGCGAATTGTCGGCGGTGATCGCGCACGAATTCGGGCATTTCCGCGGCGGGCATGGCCGCTTCTCGGCATGGATCTACCGTTTGCGCTTGAGTTGGTATCGATTCGCCGAGGCGCTGGCGCGCGGCGGTTCGTTCGCGTTCGCGCTGCTGCCGTTTTTCCGTTGGTATGCGCCGTATTTCAGCGCATATAGTTTTGTGCTGGCGCGCGAGGACGAATACGAAGCCGATGCGGTGAGCGCGCGTTTGGTCGGCGAAGCGGCGCGCGTGTCGGCGCTGATCCGGGTCGAACACGCGGCGCAACACCTGAAGCGACGCTTTTATCCGCAAATGCAAGCGCG
>JADZBF010000513.1 GCA_020852215.1 Lysobacter sp.
GAGGGCCTGTTCCTCTCCAGCGGCATCGTCCGCAACGGCGATTACACGATGGAGCGGATGGTCGAGGTCGCGCGCCGGCTGCGCGAAGAGCATCGCTTCGCCGGTTACATTCATCTGAAAACCATTCCCGAGGCCTCGCCCGAACTGCTGGCGCTGGCCGGACGCTACGCCGATCGCCTCAGCATCAATATCGAATTGCCGACCGAGGCCGGTCTGAAGAAATTGGCGCCGGAAAAAAAGCTGCCGGGCATTCGCGCGGCGATGGGCGAGGTGCGGACGCGCATCGAAGAGAACCGCGACGCGCGCAAACCCGCCGCCGTCGCCAATGCCGCGCCGAAACGGCGCAAACCGCCGCGTTACGCGCCGGCCGGGCAAAGCACGCAGATGATCGTCGGCGCCGACGATGCCGACGATCGCAGCATCCTGAGCACTTCGCACGGCCTCTATCGCGATTTCGGCATGCGCCGCGTGTATTACTCCGGCTTCAGTCCGATCCAGGACGCCTCGGCGCTGCTGCCGGTCAAGGCGCCGCCGCTGCTGCGCGAACATCGGCTGTATCAAGCGGATTGGCTGCTGCGGTTTTACGACTATCGCGTGGAGGAGATCGTGCCCGATGCGGCCGGCGGCGGCAGCGGCATGTTGGATCTCGATATCGACCCGAAACTCGCCTGGGCACTGCGGCATCCGGATGCGTTCCCGGTGAATCTGGATACCGCACCGCGCGAACTGCTATTGCGCGTGCCTGGGCTCGGCGTGCGTAACGTCGATCGCATCATCATGTCGCGTCGTCATGGTCGCCTGCGCGTCCACGATCTCGCCCGCTTGCGAGCACCACTGCAGAAAGTGCTGCCGTTCGTGCAACTGATCGACCATCACCCGCGGCGCCGTTTGGACGATCCGGCGGCGCTGCGCGCGCAACTCGCGCCGAAGCCGCGGCAAGCGGACCTGTTCGCCGCATGAGCCGATCATGAGCACGATCATGAGCGCAATGCCATGACGCATTATCGTGCGCGCATCGATCCGCCGTGGTCGCTGGAGGCGTGGCGCGCCGCCGCGCGCGCGGGCCTGCGCGCACGCGTGCCGCCAGAGGACATCGATTGGGAGGACGACGCGCAGTCCACGCTATTGCCCGCGCCCGATCTGTCCACGGCCCCACCGCTACGCGAGGCACCTGCGGTGCCGGCGGCGCTGTTCGAGCTTGCGGGCTCCGTGTTGTGCCACCGCGACCCGCAGCGCTCCGCGCTGCTGTATCGCATCGCGTGGCGCGTCGCCGAAGGCGAACGGCATCTGCTCGCGCATGTCGTCGATGCCGACGTGCGTCGCGCGTTCGAACTGGCGAAAGCGGTCGGCCGCGATTCGCACAAGATGAAAGCCTTCGTGCGCTTCCGCGAAGTGCCCGGCGAAACCGACGCGTTCATCGCGTGGTTCGAACCGGCGCATCGCATCGTCGATCGCGTCGCCCCGTTTTTCGCGCGCCGCTTCGCCGGCATGCGTTGGGCGATTCTCACGCCCGATCGCTGCGTGGCCTGGGACGGCGAAGCGCTCGTCTTCGGTCCGGGCGCGCAACGCGCGGACGCACCGTCCGAGGACGCGCGCGAAGATCTGTGGCGCACGTACTACGCGAACATCTTCAACCCCGCGCGTCTGAATCCGCGGATGATGCGGCAGGAAATGCCGCAGAGTTATTGGAAGCATTTGCCGGAAACGCATCTGCTGCCGGAACTGATCCGCACCGCGGGCGAACGCGTGCGGGCGATGCAGGAACGCGAAGCGCGCGCGCCGCGGCGGCGCGTGCGCGGACGCGCGACCGACGACACCGAGGAATCCCCATGCGCATGACCCGAATCGTCCCGATGCTTCCGGTGCGGAATATGCCGGCCAGCGTCGCGTTCTACGAAGCCTTGGGCTTCGAAGTCGAAGATCGCAACGACGGCTGGCGTTGGGCGATGCTGCGTTTCGGCGACTGTCGATTGATGGTGGATGAATCCATCAACGTTCACCCGATCGCGCCGCGCATGTCGGTGCTGTATCTGTACCCCGACGATGTGCGCGCGTATCACGCCACGCTGCGCGCGAACGGCGTGCGGGTGCCCGATCTGGACGAGACGTTCTACGGGATGACCGAGTTCCGTTTCGAAGACCCCGACGGGAATCGGCTGTGGGTCGGCCAAGTGGCCGCCGCCGAAGGCGCACGATAGGTCTTTCGATCGCGCGATACCGTCGTTCGCGCGGCCTGCAACCCCCGCAACGCTTACGCCAAATACCCGCCATCCACGGTCAAGCACGTGCCCGTGACGTACGCCGATGCCGGCGACACCAGAAACAGCACGGCCGGGGCTATTTCGTCCGGCTGCGCGCTGCGGCCCATCGGGATGAGTTGCGACATCAGACCCATGAGTTTCGGGTTGCCGGTGATGGCCGATGCGAATTTGGTGTCGGTCAACCCCGGCAACAACGCGTTGATGCGGATGCCCTGCGCGGCGAGTTCTTTCGCGAAGCCTTCGGTCATGTTGACGATGCCGGCCTTGGTCATCGAATACACGCCCTGGCCGTGCGCGGGGCGCTTCGCGTTCACCGAGGCGACGTTGACGATGCTGCCGCTTTTTTTGACGGCCATGCGCCGCGCCGCTTGCACGGTGGTCCAGAAATAGCCGCGCAGATTGACGTCCACGGTTTTCTGATAACTGCCGAGGTCCATGTCGAGCATCGGCCCGAAATACGGGTTCGCGGCGGCGTTGTTGACCAGGATATCGGGCGCGCGACCGGCAGCGTCGAGCGCTGTGAACACGGCTTCGATCGCCTCGGGGTCGCCGACATGCAGCGCATGCGCTTCGGCCGAACCGCCGCCCGCGCGAATCGCTTCCGCCACCGCGGCGCAGGCCTCGACATTCCGCGAGGTGCAGACGACGTGCGCGCCGTGCGCGGCGAGCAGGTGAGCGATGGCTTCGCCGATGCCGCGGGATGCGCCGGTGACCAGCGCGGTCTTGCCGGAAAGGTCGAACAAGGGGTCGGTCATGGCGGCATCCGGCGTGCGTGAGCGATCGAGGAGGGCCGATGATAGTCGAGAACGGCGCGGGTCGAGGTTCGAGCGGAACAGCGGCCATCGAGCGCTCGACGCACTTCGGGCGAACGGTCGACCGGAGTGCGGTGCGCGCCTCGACGGCCGCGATTGCTATCCTGTCGCCTTCGACGCCTACGGACCCGCCATGACCGCACCTCGACGACGCGTTTTGATCACCGGCGCCGGCAGCGGCCTCGGCCTCGCGCTGGCGCAGCGCTACGCCCGCAGCGGCGCGCGCGTGGCCTGCGTGGACATCGACGCGTCGCGCGCCGAAGCCGCGCGCGATGGCTTGCCGGGCGACGGCCATCTCGCCCTCGTCGCGGACGTCGGCGACGACGCATCGATGCAGACGCTGCACGATGCCGTCCAACGCGAGTGGAATGGCGTGGACGTGTTGATCAACAACGCCGGCATCGCCTCGGCCGGCGCGATGGTCGAGACCACGATGGACGAATGGCGCAAAGTGCTGGAGATCGATCTGCTCGGCGTGGTACGCGGCTGCAGACTGTTCCTGCCGGGGATGCTGGCCGCCAAGCGCGGGCAGATTCTCAGCACCGCCAGCTTCGCCGGCCTGGCCGGCGCGCCGAACCTCATGAGCTACGGCGTCGCGAAAGCCGGCGTGGTCGCGTTATCGGAGCAATTGCGCGCCGAAGTCGAACCGTTGGGCCTGCGCGTCGGCGTGATCTGCCCCGCGTTCTTCCGCACCAACCTGATGGATACCGCGCTGGCAAACGACGCCACCAAGGCGCGCGTGGAGCGTTGGATGGATCGCGCGCCGGATACCGTGGACAGCGTCGCCGACAAAGTGTTCGCCGACGCGGAACGCGGCGTGTTCATGATCATTCCGACCAAACGCGAACCGGGCTATTGGCGGTTGAAGCGGTGGTTTCCGGGCCTGTATTTCCGCAAGCTCACGAAGATGGCGATCGCGCGCGCGCCGTGAGCGCACAACGCGTCGGCATCCGTATCGAAACCATGGGTAGAGCAACCTGAAGCCATCTGCGAATTCAGCGCGATCTTTACTAGAATATTTTCGCTTAAACCAGTTGCGGTTTTGACCTTACTTGGCGGCAAACCACTGTCGCAACACCAGACCCATCGGGCGGCGGGCAGGACGCCCGCCGTTTTTCGATTCGCCAAGGATGGCGAATCGAAAAATCCCCATAGCAATTCCGCATCTAGATTGCTGTGTCGGGGAAAAGTGCTTTCTTTTGCCTACTTTTCTTTGCACGAGCAAAGAAAAGTAGGTCGCGCGAAAGCGCGAAAGAACAAGATGTATCTCGGTCAACGTCAAGGTTTATATCAATATTTAGGCACAAATCATCGCCTGAAGAGTGTAAGCACACGAATCAAAACTATAATTGCCTGAAACCCGCTCACTTGCGTGGTGGAACTTCCGGATCGAACTCAGCGCCGATCCCGCATCGCCATCACCACGCCCATGCCCGCCAGCAGCGAGACCGCGGCGGTGCCGCCGTAGCTGAGCAAGGGCATGGGTACGCCGACGACGGGCAACAAACCGGAAATCATGCCGGCGTTGACGATCACATACATCGAGAAGGCGAGACCGAGTGCGCCGGCGAGGAGTCGCGAATAGGTGTCGCGGGCTTCGCTCGCGATCCATA
>JADZBF010000514.1 GCA_020852215.1 Lysobacter sp.
CCGGCCAACGCGACATCCGCATCGCCGAGAATTTCCGTGGCGTCGGCATCGCCGCGCCAACGCAGTCCGCGCACCGCGAGCGTGCCTTCGAAGCGGGGCGCAGCCGGCGTACGCACATCGAGCTTTCCGCGCAGATCGATGCGGCCGTCGAACAAGGCCAGCGACAGCGGCGCGACCGTCAACACTTGCTCGCGCAGCGAGATGTCGGACGGCAAAATCGCGATCTCGCGCGGCGGTCCGTCGGCGTCGCCGGGCGGATGTTGCGCGATGCGTCCGTCGAGCTTCGCCGCGCCGTTCGTGCCGCGCAAGCGCAGATCGTACGCATACGCCGCATCGTCGATATCCTCGCCGGTCAGCGCCGACAGCCGCAATCGTTCGCCGCGCGCAGTCGCCGACCAGCGCACATCGCGCGCGCCGCGCAACGCGAGCGCGACGCGCACCGGCCCCGGCGCGCGACCGCCGAGACCGACCTCGAGCGCGGACACATCGCCGCGCGCGATCATGCCCAAGCGTGCGGGCGTGCGACCGGCCGGTGCGGGCAGTACCGCGGTCGCGAGCAAATCCATCTTGTAGTCGTCGCGCGGCGCATATTCGCCGCGTAGCGTGAACCGGCCGCGATCGGTCTCGGCGACGAGATCGCGCACCTGCAAACGACCGTCTTCGGCCTCGATTCCGCCACGCAGGTTCGCGATACGCACGATCGGCGCCAAACGCTTGCCCTCGCGACGCAGAATGTTCAAGCCGTCGATGCGGATCGTCTCCGCCTGCAGCGCCAACGGCGGCGCGATGCGCGGCAGCGATTCGGGCCAGCGCGGCAATTCGAACGGCGCATCGTCTTCGGGCAGGATCAACGCCGCGCCGACAAGTTCCAGGGTTTCCAAACGCAAGGTGCGGCCGAGCAAGGGCCGCAACGTCGGGTCCAGCATCGCGCGCTTCGCGGCGAACGTCGTCACTTGCGGTCTTTCGCAGTTCGGCCATGCCACGGGTTCGCCGTCGATGTCGGGACACGTGCGCTGCACGAAACGCACATCATGCAACGTCATCGGCCCGGTGGCGGGGCCTTCGGCGCGCGACCAATGCAGCTCGGTGCCCGGCGGCAACCGCGAGACGATCTGATCGAGCAGCACGTCGCGACCGCGCAATGTGTTGAACAACCAATAGCCGACCACGACCGCCAACACCGCCAAGCCCAACGTCGCGAACGCGCTGCGCCACGCCAACCAACGCAACCGCGCGCGACGGCGCGCGCGCAATTCCGCGATGCGTGCCTCGCGTTCGTCTGGCATGGGCGTGGATGCGGGCGCGTCGCTCATGCGCTCACAAGTCCGCGCCGAGATTGATATGCAGCGTGAACGAGGCGTCGGGATCGTCCAGGCCGTGGCCGATATCCACGCGCAGCGGGCCGACCGGCGAATTCCAGCGCAGGCCGATACCGATGCCTTTGCGCAGGCGATCCAATTTGTCGTTGAACGCGCTGCCGCCGTCGGCGAACACGGCGAAGCCCCATTGGTCGTTCAAGAACTGCTCGTATTCGAGACTCGCCGTGACCACGTTGCGCGCGCCCAGCGCGAACGCCTCGCGACCCGGCGCGGCGGGAATGCGCGGGCCGATTTCGCGGAAGTCGTAACCGCGCACGCTGCGGTCGCCGCCGGCGTAGAAGCGCAGCGTCGGCGGAATATCGACGAGTGCGCCGTCGACCAGCGTATCGGTGTACGTGGCGCCGAATTCGCCGCGCGCGATCAAACGACTGCGCGCGCCCAAGCCGCGAAACCAACTGCCGCGCGCATGCAATTGCAGGAAATTCGCATCCGAACCCGCGCCGCTCAAACCGGCGCGTAGCGTCGCGGTGCTGCCGAAGCCGTTGCGCGGACGAAGACGGTCGTCGGCCTTGACGTAATCGGCCTGCAGCGAGGGATACAGAAACGTCGATTGCTGGTACAGCGTCGTCGCATCGAAACCCGTCAGGCTGCTGTAGGCGTAGGCCCAGCGCTCGCGCAGCGCATGGATCGATGCGGTGAAGCGAAGATCGCGGCTGTATTGGGCGCTGCGGCTGAACACCGCTTCGTAGCGCCTGGTATCGATGTAGTCGGTCTGTTCGTCGTAGGCCTGCAGACTGGTGGTATACCAACCGTCGCGCCATGCGAACGCGGGAATGCGATGCTGCAGCGTCAGCGTCTTGCGTTTTTCGGTGTAGTCCAACTGCGCGAGACCTTTATGGCCGCGCGAATTCAGATAACGCCGCTCCAGGCCCAGCGACACACCGAAGCCGCTGTCGGTGCCGTAACTGGCGCCGACGGTGTAGAGACTGCGCTTGGCCGGTGTGAGCCGCACATCCACCGGCACTTCGCCGTCCACCGCATCTTCGGGCCGCGGTTCGATATCGATGCGGCTGAAGTAGTCCAACTCGCTCAGCGATTTGCGCAGACGATCCAAGCGGCCTTGGTGGTAATACTCGCCGCGTTTCCAATAGATCGTTTCCTGCAGCAGCTCGTCGCGGATGATGCGGTTAGGCGCCTGCACGAAGCGAATCTCGCCCATGTTGTAGCGATCACCGCTGTCCCAGACCAGATCGATATCGGCGGCGCTGTCCGCGCGCGTGACTTCCACTTTTCGACTGAGAAAATCCGCATCGAAATAGCCGCGCTCGGCCAAGCGGCGACCGATGAAGGCTTTGCTCTGCTCATAGCGCGCATGTTCGAAGACGTCGCCCGCGCGCGGCGCGAAGGCGTCGATTTCTTCTTTGAGATAGCGATCGTCCGTGCCGTCGCCTTCGATCGCCACCTGCGCGCGACGCACGCGCACCGGCTCGCCCGGGCTTACCGCGATCCGCACCGACACCACCGCATCCTCCGGCAAGTCGTCGACGTTGCCGTCCAGCGCGGGCGTTTCGCGGATCTCGATCTGCGGGCTGTAGTAACCGAAAGGTTCCAGCGCTTCGCGGGTTTCGTCTTCGGCCACGCGCAACAGATAGTCCAATCGCGCCGCCGAGACGGTTTTGTCCTTCGCGTCTTCCAGCGACAAGCCGATCTTCACATTCGTCGTCATCGCCTCGTCGAGGCCGTCGATCGTCACCTCGCCGATACGCGCTGCGCGCGCCGGTGCGCATGCGAACGAAAAAACGGCGAGGATGAGGGCGGCGACAGGGCCGGCGAACGATGCACGCGACATCGCGCCAGAATAACCGGCCGAGCCGAATCTGCGTTAAATCGATGGCGAATCGAGGGCGCGCGATTCGACAGAGCGGGGCCGAGAGCGCTCGCTCCCGCCCGTGCATTCAGCCCGATGTCGCGCCGGTCAACGGATCGAACGTCTCCAAACCCGGCGAGCACGGCGGCGCGGTGCGCGCATGGAATTCGCCGGAGGTCGCGTCGAAGACGTAATCGTCTTTCCAGGTGTCGTAATGGCGCATGGTTTCGTGGATGGCGCGCGCGACGTAGATCGTTTCGGCGTCGGTCATCGTCGGATGCAGCGACACCCGCACCCAGCCGGGCTTGCCGCTCAGATCGCCCGCGTCGATTTGGCAGGTGATCTGCTGCGAGGTTGCCTGATCCACGTTCAGCAGGATGTGGCCGTAAGTGCCGGCGCAGGAACAACCGCCGCGCACCTGCACGCCGAAACGGTCGTTGAGCAAACGCACGATCAGGTTGTAGTGCTTCTCCAGCGAATAGAACGAGAAGATGCACAGACGTTCGCATTGCTCGGATTCGAGCAACCGGATGCTCGGGTCTTTGCGCAGTTCGCTGAGGAACAGATCGCACAATTCGCGCTCTCGCGCTTCGATCTTGTCGACGCCCATCGCTTCCTTCACGCGCACGGCCAGCGCGGCGCGGATGGTCTGCAGAAAGCCCGGCGTGCCGCCGTCTTCGCGCGCTTCGATACTGTCGACGAAGCGGTGCCCGCCCCAGGGATTGGTCCAAGCGACGGTGCCGCCGCCGGGCGAATCGGGCACTTTCAGCGTGTACAGCGCGGCGTCGAACAACAACACGCCGCTGGCGCCGGGGCCGCCGAGGAATTTGTGCGGCGAGAAATACACCGCATCGAGCGCCTGCGCCGGGTTTTTCGGATGCATGTCGATGCGCACGTACGGCGCGGAGGCGGCGAAATCGACGAAACATACGCCGCCGTGCGCGTGCATGATCGCGGCCATCTCGTGATACGGCGTGACGATGCCGGTGACGTTGGAGCAGGCGGAAAACGCGCCGATCTTCAATGGCCGATGCGCATGACGTTTCAGAATGCGCGGCAGCGCATCGATGTCGGGACGACCGCAGGACGCGCGCGGCAGAATCTCCACATGCACCGCGCACTCTTCCCACGTGGTTTGGTTGGAGTGGTGCTCCATGTGGGTGAGCACGACCAGCGGTTTTTCCTCGTCGCGCATCGCCACGCGCTCGGCGACGTGCTCGGGCACGCGCAAGCCGAGAATGCGCTGGAATTTGTTGACCACGCCGGTCATGCCCGAACCCTGCGCGATCAGCACATCGTTCGGCCCCGCGTTGCAATGCGCTTTGATGATCGCCTGCGCCTGATGGTAGGCGTGCGTCATTTCCGTGCCGGTGAGCGTGCTCTCGGTATGCGTATTGGCCACGTACGGGCCCAGCACATTCGCGATGTAGTCCTCGATCGGCCGATACAACCGCCCGCTGGCGGTCCAATCGGCATACACCACGCGCCCGGGCGCATGAATCCGCGAATCGGTCAGATCGTGCCCGATCACCCCCGCGCGGAACGGCGCGAAATGCTGTTCCAAGGACGCAGCGGGCACGGATGGCGGGCGGACGACGGCGGACATGCGCGAATTATGCGCTTTGCGGACGGGGGATGCGCGGGCTCACCCTCGCGCGGGGTGTTCTTTCCCCCTCTCCTCGTGCGCGTGGTGTTCTTTCCCCCTCTCCCCGCCTGCGGGGAGAGGGTTGGGGTGAGGGGCGAACGCCGCGATGAACGGTGGATCGCGCGTGCTCCCAGACCGAGGCGCGACGTGACCGCGACACCGCTCGCTGCACTCGAATCGCATCGAGCGCATACGCGTCTCGGCGCCGGCGCCCCTCACCCTCGCGCGCGATGCGCGCTCTGCCCTCTCCCCGCACGCGGGGAGAGGGTGGGCTGCGGGCACGATCGGTTTGTCGCGTGGGAATGCAGCGCACGCCATGCGCAGCGGGCGCAGGCTCTTCTCCCTCTCCCCGCGTGCGGTGAGAGGGTCGGGGTGAGGGGGCGTCTCGACAGACTCGGATTCGCGGATACGCTCCCTCACCCGGATCAGCCGCAGCAAGCAGCGGCTGATCCGACCTCTCCCCGCACGCGGGGAGA
>JADZBF010000515.1 GCA_020852215.1 Lysobacter sp.
CCGCCGAGCGGTTTGAATATCCGTTGGCCGGATCCGCCGCTCGAACAGGAAATGCGTCTGCATCGTTATGCGGTGAAGGCCGCGCAAGCGTTCGCGCGCGCGAATCGCCTCGATCGCATCGTGATCGATTCGCCGAACGCGCGCCTGGGTATCGTCACCACCGGCAAGAGTTATCTCGATGTGCTGCAAGCGCTCGAATATCTCGGCCTCGACGCGCGCGCCTGCGCCGACCTCGGCATCCGCGTCTACAAAATCGGCATGACCTGGCCGCTGGAACCGATGGGCATTCGCGCATTCGCGCGCGGGCTGCAAGACATTCTCGTCGTCGAAGAGAAACTCAGCTTCATCGAAAGCCAGATGAAGGAGTTGTTCTACAACTTCGAAGGCATCAATCTCGACAACAGTAGGCCGTCGATCGTCGGCAAATACGACGAAAGCGGCGAGTGGATTCTGCCCAGTACCAACGAACTCACGCCCGCGCGGATCGCCGGCGTGATCGCGCGACGTATCCAACGCTTCCACGATTCGCAACAGATCCGCGACGTGTTGGCGTGGATGGAGCAGAAAGAAGGCGAATTGGCGCTGCCGCGCGCCAGTTTTCCGCGCGTCCCGCATTACTGCAGCGGCTGTCCGCACAACACCTCGACGAAGGTGCCGGACGGTTCGCGCGCGCTGGGCGGTATCGGCTGTCACTACATGGTGACGTGGATGGACCGCAACACCGACACCTTCACCCACATGGGCGGCGAAGGCGTGACGTGGTGCGGGCAAGCGGCGTTCACCGACACCGAACACGTGTTCCAGAATCTCGGCGACGGCACGTATTTCCATTCCGGTTCGTTGGCGATCCGCCAGTCGATCGCGGCGGGCGTGAACATCACCTACAAAATTCTCTACAACGACGCGGTGGCGATGACCGGCGGCCAGCCGGTGGACGGTACGCTGAGCGTGCCGCAAATCGCGCATCAAATGCGCAGCGAAGGCGTGCACACCATCGCGCTGGTGTCCGACGACATCGTGAAGTGGACGCGCCAGCGCTATTTGTTCCCGAACGAAGTCGAGTTCTTCGATCGCCGCGAACTCGACGACGTCCAGAAGAAGCTGCGCAAGGTCAAAGGCACCTGCATCCTGATCTACGACCAGACCTGCGCCACCGAAAAGCGCCGGCGTCGCAAGCGCGGCAAGATGGTCGATCCGCAGAAGCGCGTGATGGTCAATTCGTTGGTGTGCGAAGGCTGCGGCGATTGCGGCGTGAAAAGTTTCTGCGTCTCGGTGCTGCCGAAGGAAACGGAATACGGCCGCAAACGCGAGATCGATCAGAGCAATTGCAACAAGGACTACAGTTGCGTCGAAGGCTTCTGTCCCAGCTTCGTCACCGTGCACGGCGGCGCGTTGAAAAAAGGCAGCGCGCCCGGCAACAGCCGAGCCAACGCCGCGGATCGTTTGAAAACGCTGCCGATGCCGACCTTCGCCAGCGCGCTCGATAAACCCTGGAACATCCTGATCACCGGCGTCGGCGGCACCGGCGTGGTCACCATCGGCGCGCTGCTGGGCATGGCCGGTCACCTGGAACGCAAGGGCGCCACGGTGCTCGATCAAACCGGCCTCGCGCAGAAAGGCGGCGCGGTCACCACGCACATCCGCATCGCGAAAACGCCGGAGGATATCCACGCCGTACGCATCGCCGCGGGCGAAGCCGATCTGGTGCTCGGCTGCGACATGGTGGTGGTCAACGACTACTGGGCGCTGTCCAAAATCCGCGAAGGCCGCAGTCACGTCGTGCTCAACAGCTACGAAGCCATGCCGGGCACGTTCACCACGCGTCCGGATATGCAATTCCCGGCCGCCGACATCGTGGCCGCAGTGCGTGCGGCGCTCGGCGACGGCGCATCGACCGAAGCGCTGCAGCTCGTCGACGCCACGCAATTGGCCACCGCGCTGATGGGCGACGCGATCGCCGCCAATCTCTTTATGCTCGGTTATGCGTGGCAACGCGGTTTGGTGCCGATCTCGCACGAGGCGCTGATGCGCGCGGTCGAACTCAACGGTGCGGCGATCGAGATGAACAAGACCGCCTTCGCTTGGGGTCGTTTAGCCGCAGTGGATTTGCCGACCGTGGTCGAAGCCGCCGGCATCGTCGTCAACGCGCCAACCGCCGCCGAAGCCACGCCGCATGCGCTGACGCCGCTCGCGCCCACCGCGTCGGAAGGGCACGAATCCGGCCTCGATCCCGCCAGCGCCGATCTGCGCAGCGCCGACGAACTGCGTCACGTGCCGGCGAACGCGCACCACCGCGAATGGTTCCTGCCGATGGACGACACGCGCTTGTCGCGTTCGTTGGACGAAATCGTCGCGCGCCGCATCGCGTTCCTCGGCGAGTACCAGGACGCGGCCTACGGCAAGCGTTATGCCGACTTCGTCGCGACCGTACGCGCAGCCGAAGAAAAAGCCGCGCCCGGCGCCACCGATCTCTCCGAAGCCGTCGCCCGCTACGCTTTCAAACTGATGGCGTACAAAGACGAATACGAAGTCGCGCGGCTCTACACCAGCGGCGAGTTCCAACAGCGCCTGCAGGAACGCTTCGATGGCGATTACACCCTGAAATTCCACCTCGCCCCGCCGTTGCTCGCGAAGAAAGACGCGCAGGGCCGCTTGATCAAACAGGAATTCGGTCCGTGGGTGTTCACCGCATTCAAACTGGTGGCGAAACTGCGCTTCCTCCGCGGCGGCGCGTTCGATATCTTCGGCAAGACCGAAGAGCGCAAGATGGAACGCCGATTGATCGAAGACTACTTCGCCACCGTCGAACGCCTGCTTGCGAATCTGACCTCCGATAACCTCGCCCTCGCCGCCGAAATCGCCGCTATCCCCGAACACATCCGCGGCTATGGCCACGTCAAGGAAGCGCACGTCCATAAAGCGAAAACGCGCGAAGCGGAGTTGTTGGCGAAGTGGAGCGCGGCAGCGAAAGTGAAGTAACGCCGCTCCAACATGTTGTCATCCCGAGCGCAGCGAGAGACCTGCTTGAAAGGCGTCGCCTGATCGTCGAAGCAGATCCCTCGCTGCGCTCGGGATGAGGGTTTTTCGAGAGACAAACCGATAGTCGAATCGACA
The DNA here is from genome assembly GCA_020852215.1 of Lysobacter sp. GTDB lineage: Bacteria > Pseudomonadota > Gammaproteobacteria > Xanthomonadales > Xanthomonadaceae > Lysobacter_I. Next base: position 3,115 of record JADZBF010000515.1, read on the forward strand.
TATCCGCACCGATACCGAACGTATATCAGCGCGAAGCGTCGCATCGAACGCAGACACCCATCCAACATCGTTTCGTAGGAGGGGCTTCAACCCCGATAGCGACCGGCATCGAGACTGTCCGATGGGTCGGGCCTGAAGGCCCTCCTACGGGTTCGGTGTGCGGCTTGGGATACGGTTTCGGGCTACGCGATCGCATCACCCATTTTGAAACCGATCCAACGCGCGTTCCGCCGCGCCGCGGGCTTCGTTGCTCATGTCGCGGGTGAGGTCGCGGTAGGCGCGGATCAGCGCGTCGTCCTTGGGCATCTTCGCGGCCAGCGCGTCGAGCACTTCGCTGCGTTCGAATTCCGAATCGACGCTGCGCAGGCTGCGCAGAATCGCTTCGCTGCGTTCGCGGCTGGGCATGCCGCTGCGGATCAGCGCGAGCAAGGCCTCGCGTTGTTCGAAGTCGGATTCCATCGCATCCACCACCTGCAGATAGTCGGTGTCGCTGATCGCGATACCGCTGTCGGCGGCTTTTTCCAGCAGGCTGCGGCGTTCGAAATCACTGCTCATCGCACGCGCCGATTGCAAGGCGATGGCGGTGGCGAGCGGTTGCGGGCGACCAGCTTCGATCATGCGCTCCAGCGTGCGGCGGCGTTCGAAATCGCTCTCGAACGCGGCCAGCGTTTTCGCCCATTGCAGCCGCTCTTGTTCGCCGATCTCGAACCGCGGCGTGGCTTGCGACAACCACTCGGCGCGCTCGAAATCCGACTCGAAGCCCGCGGCGATGGTCAATAATCGAGCCTGATACATCGGCGTGAAGACATCGCGCTCCAACGCGATGCCCAGCGTGCGGCGTTTCTCGAAATCGGATTGTATCGCTTCGATCGCCGCGACCGTGCGTTCGAGCTGCGCCTCGTCCAGCGTCGCCTGCGCGAACAATTGCCCCAGATATTCGGCGCGCACGCTGTCGCCCTGGATCGTGTCGATTTCGACGAGCAGACGATCCACGCCGCCCTCGGCCAACAAACGTTTGGCGCGGCGTTGCGCATCGAAGCCGGTAAAGCGATACAGATCGGGAATCGCACCGGCCAGCCACGCGCGACCTTCGGCGTCGAGCGGGCGCGCAGTCTCGCCCACGCGGTAATGACGCACGATGCGACCGTTGTCGCCGACGATGCGAATCGAACGCAACATCGTGCCGCGTTTTTCTTCGATGTCGACGTAGGCGCCCGGCCCCAGCTTCACCACATCGGCTTCGCGGGCGTCGAATTCGACATCGCCGCGCACGTCGATCCGGTAGCGGTCGCCGGGTACGGGCAGATCGGAGGTCATGCGATAGGACGAGCCGCCGTTGCGATAGGTGACCTGCAGACTTTGATCGCGGTCGCGCACCACGATCCATACGCCCGGCAACGCGAGCAGTGCCAGTAAGGCGAAGACTGCGGCGCCCCAGCGCACGGGTTTGGGAATGGACGATAAAGACATGGGCGAAGCCTCCAGGAGATGACGCACGCGAGCGACGATGCCGTCCGAACGTTCGGCCATCGCGACCGCCCACATCGGTTGATGCCGCTCGGATCGATACGATTCGGATTGACGCGCCAGACATTCGGCGAGACATTCGGCCAATGCGCGCGCGCTGCCGCTGCGCTCGACCGCGGCGCGATCGCACAGCGTTTCGGCCAACGCTTCCAGACGATGCACCGCGCGCCACGCCAGCGGATGGAAAAACAGCGGGATCAGCGCGATACGCTGCAACGGCCGCCACAGCGGATCGCGGCGACGCAGATGAGCGATTTCGTGCGCCAGCAGCGCGACGCGCTGGGTGTCGTCCAAACCATCGACCCAGCGCGGCAATAGAATCGTGCCTTGCCCCATCGCGCTCGAGAACACTAACGGTCCCGGAAGATCGGGCATCACATGCACCGCGGGCGTACGCACGCCCATCTGCGCCGACAATCGCGTGACCGCCGTTCGCACAGCGTCGCTCGGCGTCTCGCCGCGACACACGATGCGACGCTTCAATCGACGGAGCGCGAGCGCTTGTCGCAGGGTGAAGAAGGCGAAGATGAACGCGCCCACCAGCCAAGCGGTCAATGCGATCGCAACGGTACGGGCATCGAATTCCCAAGCGCGCGCGAGCGTTGTCGGCGCCGGAGACGATACCGGCGTCGCCGCGTGCGTTTTTGGCGATACGCCATCGCCTTCGCGTGGACGCGCGACGGACGCGATCGAGGGCGTGTTCGTGTACGTCGCGGCAGCGAACCGCTCCGAGGATGCGGGCCGCGATGCAGGCACCGTTGCGTCCGGCGTTGCGATATCGGGGGTCATCGTTTCGAGCGCCGCTTGCGCGCTCGCGGGCGAGTCCGTTGCGCGCTCGCGCACCGAAGCGATGTCGAACCCCACAGAGACGAATGCGCCGAACAAGGCGATGCGCCATGCGAGTTCCGCCCAACCCGGAGGCTTCAATCCGCCCAATCGTTCGATCGCCCACACCGCCGACAACAGCAGCGTGGCGTGCAGCGCGAACAGCATCAAC
>JADZBF010000516.1 GCA_020852215.1 Lysobacter sp.
CGGCGCGATTGCCGGCGCCACAGCCAGGCCATGAAATCGCCCAGACGACTGAGCCACGCCCAGGGCAGGCGACCGAACAAGCGGGCGAAGACGAAGAGGATGCGGGCGAACGCGGCGGTCATGGGGCGGGCAGTCTACGCGCTGGCGGCGGCCTCGGATCGGGTCGGGCCGAGTCGGACCGAGTCGGCTGGAGGGCGTCGCGGCCCGAATCGCGGCGAGCGAAGCGTCGCGCTCGGTTCCGGTACGATTTCCGCCCCACCCGACCCGCAGACCCCTCCGATGCTCGCCTTGATCCAACGCGTGACCCATGCCCAGGTCTGGATCGCCGGCGAGGTCGTGGGCGCCATCGGACCCGGATTGCTTGCGCTGATCGGCGTGCAGCCCGGCGACGGCCCGGCCGAGATCGCCAAACTGGGCGACCGCCTGCTGCGCTACCGAGTGTTCGCCGACGAGGCCGGGCGGATGAATCGCTCGCTCACCGACGTGCGCGGCGGCTTATTGCTGGTCAGCCAATTCACCTTGGCGGCCGACACCGGCTCCGGGCTGCGCCCGAGCTTCAGCACCGCCGCGCCGCCGCAGGAGGCGGAGCGCATCTTCGGCGAATTCGTCGCATATTGCCGCCAACAGCATGCCTACGACGTCGAAACCGGGCGATTCGGCGCCGATATGGAGGTCATGCTGGTGAACGATGGCCCGGTGACGTTCTTGCTCAAGACCTGAGTCGGTCGAGCGGCGGGGTGGCGCTGCGATCACGCGCCGTTTCGCTTGGGAGACGCGCTGCGGTTCGGCAGAACCTTCGCCCAGCGCAGGGGTCCAATGCGCCTGAATCGCCGCGCTCGCGCCCGCCGGACGGGCTTGAAACCGATGCCCGCGCACCACATCCCCATCGGGCCTCTCTCTTTGGTTTTGCGGAAGTCGCCGTCCCTCCATCCCTCGCGCGACGAGGAGACGCCGACTCGGACCCCGCATCTTGTGCGCATCGATGCTGCCATCGGGCCGTTTTCCCGTTCCGGCCCCAGCCGTCCCCCTCCGGCTGTTATAATTACGGGTTCACTTTCTCACGGTGGCGCCTTATGGCCAACGAACGTCCGGCCCCGCAATCCGATATCAAGCAGCTCATCAGCAAGGGCCTGGAGCAAGGCTATTTGACCTATGCCGAGGTCAACGACCACCTGCCCGACGATCTGGTCGATCCCGAGCAGATCGAAGACATCATCGGCATGATCAACGGCATGGGCATCGAGGTGCACGAAGTCGCGCCCGATGTCGACACGCTGTTGCTCGCCGACGGCGCGACCGGTGGTCGCGAAGTCGACGACACCGCTGCCGAAGAAGCCGCCGCCACCCTGACCGCGCTCGACGGCGAAGGTGGCCGCACCACCGACCCCGTGCGCATGTACATGCGCGAGATGGGCACGGTCGAACTGCTGACGCGCGAAGGCGAAATCGCCATCGCCAAGCGGATCGAGGAAGGCCTGACCCAGATGATGTCGGCGCTGGCCAGCTTCCCGTGGTCGGTGCAACTGCTGCTGGAAGAGTACGAACTGCACAAGGCGGGCAAGAAGCGTCTCGCCGACATCGTCTCCGGTTTCAACGACATCGAAGAACCCGCCGAAGAGATTCCCGTCGCCGAGATCGCCGAAGACGCGCTCGAAGCCGACGAAGAGGAAGAAGCCGCGGGCACCGAGGAAACCGGGCCGGTCGGCCCCGATCCCGCCGAAGTCGCGCGCCGGATGGATGCGCTCGCCGCCGGTTACGTCAAGTTCCAGAAGGCGTACGCCAAGCAAGGCGCGGACCGCAAAGCCCTGGCCAAACTGCGCGAGGAAATGGCCGAGCAGTTCATGACCTTGAAGCTGCCGCTGGCGTTGACCGACACCTTGGTGAAGAAGCTGCGCGACGTGCTCGGTCAGATCAAGGAACACGAGCGCCGCATCCTCGACCTCTCCACCCGCGTCGCCAAGATGCCGCGCAAGGATTTCATCCGCGCCTGGGAAGGCAACCAGACCAACGTCGGTTGGGTGGACGAAATGCTCAAGCGCAAGCAGAAATGGTCGTCGGGTCTGCGTGACGTGAAAGAGCAGATCATCGGCGAGCAGGAAGCGACGATGGCGATCGAGCAGGCGCTGTATCTCACGCTCTCCGAAATCAAGGACATCAGCCGCGCGATGGCCTACGGCGAAGCCAAGGCGCGCAAGGCGAAGAAGGAAATGGTCGAGGCCAATCTGCGCCTCGTGATCTCCATCGCCAAGAAATACACCAACCGCGGCCTGCAGTTCCTCGACCTCATCCAGGAAGGCAACATCGGCCTGATGAAGGCCGTGGACAAGTTCGAATACCGTCGTGGTTACAAGTTCTCGACCTACGCCACGTGGTGGATCCGTCAGGCCATCACCCGTTCGATCGCCGATCAGGCGCGCACCATCCGCATCCCGGTGCACATGATCGAAACGATCAACAAGTTGAATCGTATTTCGAGGCAGATGCTGCAGCAGTACGGCCGCGAAGCGACGCCGGAAGAATTGGCGAAAGAAATGGACATGCCGGAAGACAAGATCCGGAAAGTCCTGAAG
>JADZBF010000517.1 GCA_020852215.1 Lysobacter sp.
TACGACGCCTTGAACCGTCTGACCGAAACCAAGGACGGCAGCACCAACGCAGTGCTGCAGGGCTACGCCTACGACAAGACCGGCAACCGCACCAGCGCGACGATCGGGGCGAGTACGACGACGTACACGTACCCGACGACCAGCCACAAACTCAGTCAGGTCGGCGCGAACGCGAGAACCTACGACAACGCCGGCAACACCACGCAGATCGCGGGCACGACGGCGAAGAACGTCGTTTACGGCGATCACAACCGCATGACCCAAGCGCTGAACGGCGCGACGGTGGCGCCGAGGGCTTCGGCGAGTTGCACGCAGCCACGGACGGCTGCATTGGCGAAGCGAGCGCTTAAGCGATTGTTCGTCGGGAGCGAGTCCGGACATGCGCTGTACTCGCGACTTGAAAAACGATCTGGAGGATCGTTTTTCAACAACCTGTCAATGGCTTATTGCCCGCCGCTCAGCGCCGCTTCGAGTTGTCCCACCGCTTCCAGCGATGCGATCCGGCGCTGTTCGTTCGGCGCGAAGAGTTGCGCGCGAAGTCGCGCGATCGCTTGCGTGCGCGCTTGCGGATTCAAGCGCGGGTCGGCGGCGATGCGCGCGCGGGCGTCCGCATAGCGACGGACGCGCGCATCCCATTCCGCCTGTTCGGCGTCGAGCGTGGCGAGGCGTTGGGCCGCTTCCGGTCCCCATAACGCGCTGCGTTCGGCGCTTCGTTGCGCCGGGCTGAGCTGGCGATGTTCCAGTTCGGCGGCTTGGGCCGCCGCCACTTCGGGCAGATCGGCGGCGGCGCGCGCGTCGTAATTCGCCGTTGCGTCCAACGCGCGCAGCGCTTCGCGTTTGCGCTGGGAGTCGAGGTCGGCGTCGCTCGCGATGCGAACGCGTCGCAGCGTCAGTTCAGCGAGCGCTTCTTCCTCCGCGAAGAAACCGTTGGCCATCGACTCGCCCAGCGTCTGCCGACGCAGTCGCTTCGCCTCGGCCAGACGACGCGCGGAGTCCGGGTCGTCGGCGATGTGCGATTGCGCGAGCGCCTCTCGATAGCTCAGATAACGTTCGAACAGCGCCATGACCCGTTCGACGCGCGCCACGTCCCAACGCGCCGAGAGCGTGCGTCGCAGCGCGGCGCGGATGGTGTCGAGACTCTGTTCGCCGATCAGACTGAGGTGGTAGTCGAACAGCCGACGCAGATCGGCATCGGGGATCGGTGCGCCGCGCTCGTCGAAATGGACATCGCCATCGACTTCGGTGCCGCGCAGCGAGCCGCTGCGGAGCGGGTCGGCCGCGTGCTGCGCGGCGGCCGATTGTTCGGTCATTTGTTCGTGCGAAGCGGCTACCGTGGCGCGGGCCTGACCCACCACCGGCGAGGCCACCGGCGTCGAACGCCACCACCACAGGCCGGCAGCGATCGCCGCCGCAAGCGCGGCGGCGCCGAGGATGCCGCGTCGACCGTTCACAGCCCGAGATTTTTCAGTCGGTTGGCTTGAGCGCGATAGACGCTGCGCGGATCGGAGGCGAACAGCCCGCGCAGGCCGAGGAACTGGTTGACCTCATCGAGATGGTTCCAAGGATAGTTGTCGCGCAGCACCGTGCCCCAATGCGACGAGCAGCGACCCACGAGCCCGTCGTTCTGCTCGAAGCCGAAGAACAGCCCGCCGGCGCCCAGCGCCGGGTCGGTGATGTCGAAGATATTGGTCAACACCGAAGTGCCGCCCATCGAGTAGTAGTGCACGCCATTGACCTGCGCGGCGCCGCTGCCGCAGGACGTGGTCGGCATGCCTTGCGGGTGACGGCTGTTGAACGCGCGCGCGCCGGTGCTGCTGAGCGAGCCCAGCGCCGCCAACGAATCCTGCGGGTCCAGGCTGCCGGATAGGGCGCCGATGAAGCCCGAGAAGGCGTTCACGAAACCCGCGACCAAGCCGCGCAGCGGGGAGCCCGGGGGCAAGGTATTACTCACCCCGTCGGCGACCGGCGAGCCCAGATTCGGCGTGCCGGTCTGCGTGACCGAGGCCACAAGATCCGGGCGCACCGAGGCGACGTAGCGGATTGTTTGCCCGCCGTGGCTGTGGCCGAGCAGGTTGAACTTGCGCTTGCCGGTGATCGCGCGCAGGCGGTCGAGGTCGCGGATCAACTGCTCGCCGCGCACTTCGCTGGAGTTGGCAGCCGAGACGCCGGCGGTGTAGACGGTGGCGCCGCCCGCCCTCAGCTCATCGCCGATGCCGTACCAGTAATCGTAGACGCCGAGAACGGAGTCGAAACCGAACAGTCCGTGCACCAGCACGATCGGGTATTGGGTTCGGGTGTAGGTCGATTGCGCCTGCGCCGGCAGTGCGCCGAACGCGGCCAAAAACAGCAATAACGCGATGAATCGGATGCTCGTACGACGACGCATGGATATCCCTCCTGGATCAACGATGATGGAAGCGCGAGAGCGGAAACGGTTCGGCGGCGGGAGTCTCGATCGTGATTGCGTTGATCGTGCTCATCTCGATCATGTTTGTCTCAATCGGGCTCGGTCGCACCGCCGCCTGAACGGTACGCTGCCGTATGGTGGCGAACAATAACAGAGCTTTTGCACGGACGGCGTCTGCGCGAACCTCCAGCGCATCGCCTTTGCGTTCGGCGCCGCCGCCCCGGCTGTGCGGAACATCGGGAGCGAACCGCGTATCGATATCCGCGCGGGCGTTCTGCGGTGCGACGGGTGGCCGGCGCTGCGTTCGAGCCCGCCCGGGCCGCCCGATCCGCTACAATTCCGGCCCCGCGTCACTCCCA
>JADZBF010000518.1 GCA_020852215.1 Lysobacter sp.
CCGCTTTCACCCGTAGGTCGTATGCGGTATTAGCGTAAGTTTCCCTACGTTATCCCCCACGATAAGGCAGATTCCGATGTATTCCTCACCCGTCCGCCACTCGCCACCCACAGTATTGCTACTGCTGTGCTGCCGTTCGACTTGCATGTGTTAGGCCTGCCGCCAGCGTTCACTCTGAGCCAGGATCAAACTCTTCACTTAAACTTTTCGGACCGAAGTCCTAATGCTTTGAGTGCAGTCGTCGTCCCAGCCCCAAATTACTCACTGCATTTGCATGCTTTGAATTGACTTGGTTCTGTTACGAACGTCTGCAAGATGGACAACTAACCACCTGCCAGACGCCCGCACAAGTCACCTGCGCACACTGTCAAAGATCGTCGGAATCGGCCTCAGCGCCTCATCCCTTTTGTCTCTTTCCCTTCGTCGCCGAAGCGCCCCAGGGAGCCGCACATTATAGGGTAGTTTTCGTTGCCGTCAACACCCCGTTTGCGATTTCTTTCTTGCCGACCGACCGAAGCCGGTGGCGAGAAGGTCTTACATTCTGACGGGCTTCGACGATCTCGTCAACACCCCGGGATCATGTTTCGACCGCCTTCGCCCGGTTCGTAACAGACACCCTGGCGAGGGCCGCGCATTATAGGGGAGCATCCGAATCCGTCAACTCCTCAGCGCGTATTTTTTTTCGCGGCGAGCGATCGATTGCGTCGCTGCGAAGGGCGCGAATTGTGCACGGCAACAATGCGTTTGGGAAGGGGTTGACACGATTTTTTTATTCGCGCGCGCATCGCTGCGTTCGGAGGCTTGACGTACGCGCGAGGGTCGGCGATGGTCTGAATCATCTATCGAGGAGTTCGCCCATGCGTTCGTTTTATGCGGTTTTTCTAGGGGTTTCGGCGCTGGTGTGCGGCGGCTGCGCGAGCGCCGGCGGCATGTGGGTGGAGTTGGGCGGTCAACGTTATGCGATCGAGATCGCCGACGACGACGCCGAACGCGCGCAAGGTTTGATGTTTCGCGACAGCATGCCGAACGATCGCGGCATGTTGTTCGTGCACGACGACGAAGCGCCGCTCGCGTATTGGATGAAGAACACGCGCATTCCGCTGGATATTTTGTATTTCGATCGGCAGCGAAAGTTGGTGTCGCAACAGCGCGATGTGCCGCCGTGTTCGCTGGGCGATCGTTGTCCGCCGTACCCCAGCGCTGCGCCGGCGCGCTACGTTCTGGAGCTGAACGCCGGCGAGGCGGCTCGGCTGGGGGTGAAGGACGGCGCCGAGCTGATATTCGGCCCCGGCGTGCCGGCCGAGCCGCAGAAAAAGTGATCGCTTTCTCATCTTGGGTACGCCAAGAGGCCTTTCGGGGGCGCGTCGGGCGTTATCGCCGATGGGGCGCCGGTCTGAATCCCTCCGATCCAGTCGCGCGCGCCCCTTGTCCCGCGCCGATCAGGCGCGCATCTTGACGCTATGACCCACTCGACCGCCCTCCCCGATTGGTCCTCCCTGGCGCATCTCGCCGACGAGCAGGTGCCTTTGTTGCATTGCGCCTTGTTGATCGCCCACGACGAATACCCGGATCTGGATGTGGCGGCCTGCGAGGCGCAGGTCGAGAGTCATGTGGCTTCGCTGCGCGAGGAAGTGGAGCGGATCGCCAGCGAACCGCTGAAGATGCAGGCGATCAATCACCGTTTGTTCGACGATTTGGGCTATACCGGCAATCACGACGAGTTCTACGACCCGCGCAATAGTTATCTGAACGAGGTCTTGAACCGCCGGCTGGGCAATCCGATTTCGCTGGCGGTCGTGCAGATGGAAGTGGCGCGCCGCCTGGGGCTGCCGCTGGATGGGGTTTCGTTTCCGGGCCGGTTCTTGGTGCGGCTGCCGGTGGACGACGGCATTTTGGTGATGGACCCGTTCAATCGCGGGCGACCGCTCAACGCGGATGAATTGCGGCAATGGGCGCGTCCGCATTTCGGCGAAGACGTGCCGGATGAGGCGTTGATCCAGATTCTGAGCCCGGCGCCGCATCGGGCGATCCTGATGCGGATGCTGCGCAATCTGCATGCGGTTTACGCCGAAGGCGGGGATTGGTCGCGGGCGGTGCGCTGCGCCGACCGCATTCTGCATTTGATACCCGATAACGCCGACGCCCTGCGCGATCGCGGTCTGGGCTACCTCGAACTCGGCCATCAAGCGGGCGCCCGGAAGGATTTGGGCCGCTATCTGCAGCAAAACCCCAACGCGGACGATGTCGACGCCGTACGCGAGCGTTTGATCGACAACGCCGATCGCCGCGACGGCCGGCTGCACTAGCCGGCTGCGCTTGCTGGTGCGCTCGGCGGCGCACTCAGCGGGGATTTCCCAACGCTCAAAACTTGGCTCTCGTCGCCACAGACGGCGGGGAACATGCGTCCGGCTCGAAATGCCAGGGCCAATCAGACCCGGCCAATCAAATCCGGCCGCTCAAACCAAGCCGAACAAACCCAACCGATCAGACTGGCGTCAGCTCGAAATCGGACTTTGTGACGCCGCAATCCGGGCAGGTCCACGAATCGGGGATGTCTTCCCAACGCGTGCCCGGGGCGATGACCTCTTCCGGCAACCCTTTCGCTTCGTCGTAGAGAAAACCGCAGACGACGCACATCCAGGTGCGGTAGACGACGGGGCTGGCGGCTTCGCTCATCGGGTCGATCCAGAAGGACAGTGAGGGGCACTCATTGTCCCATTCCGGCCTGCGGGCCGAAAGCGGCAGACATCAACCGCCGGCACCCCCATCGCCCCCATCGCCCGACCGACCGCACGCGGGCCGACCACCCGGACGGCCGCCGCTGGTCAATTCATCGGTTCGAAGTCTTGCTTGGTCGCGCCGCACTCCGGGCAGCCCCAGGTCTCGGGCAGGGCCTCGAACGGCGTTCCGGGCGGGATGCCGGCCTCCGGGTCGCCTTCCGCGGGGTCGTAGGTGTGGTCACAGACGGTGCAGCGATACTTGCGGTGCATGCGGGAAGTCCTTGTCGTGTTCGTCGGATAATGGCCTGCCATGAACGGTGTGCAGGTCGTCGTCGACGATCCTCTCACCATCGCACGCCAATCGGAAGCGCCCCATGCCCGACGCCACTGCCGTCGCCCCTGCCTGGGGGCGAGGCCTGTACCTGATCACCCCCGACGACGCCGACACCGCGCGGCTGATCCGGCGCGTCGAAGCGACCATCGGCGCCGCGACGCTGCTGCAATATCGCAACAAGGCCGCGGATGCCGCGCGCAAACGAGAACAACTCGCCCTGTTGCGCCCGCTGTGCGCAGCGCGCGGCGTCCCGCTGATCGTCAACGACGACGTCGCGCTAGCCGCGGAATTCGGCGCCGACGGCGTGCATCTGGGCGAACACGACGGCGACCCGCGCGAAGCGCGCGAGCGCTTGGGTACGGACGCGATCGTCGGCGTGTCGTGTTACGACGACCTCGCCCGCGCAGGCGTTGCCGCGAAGGCCGGCACGAGCTACATCGCGTTCGGCGCGTTCTTCCCATCCGCGACCAAACCGAACGCACGACGGGCGACCCTCGATCTGCTGCGCGACAGCGGCGCGTTCGGATTGCCGCGGGTCGCGATCGGCGGCATTACGCCCGACAATGCACCTGCGCTGATCGACGCGGGCGCGGATTTGATCGCCGTCGTCGGCGGCGTGTTCGATGCGCCCGATCCTGTCGCGGCCGCGGCCGCGTATCGCCGCTGCTTCGACTGATCCAACGCCCGTATTCCCCACGTTTTCCAGAGAATTCACGATGAAGACCGAACGCTCCCACGATCTGTTCACCCGCGCGCAGGATTTGATGCCCGGCGGCGTCAATTCGCCGGTGCGCGCTTTCAAGTCGGTGGGCGGCGAGCCGTTCTTCGTTGAACGCGCGGACGGCGCGTATCTCTACGACGCCGACGGCAATCGTTACATCGATTACGTCGGCTCGTGGGGCCCGATGATCGCCGGCCACAACCATCCGAAAGTGCTCGAAGCGGTGATCGCGACCGCCCGCAACGGCCTGAGCTTCGGCACGCCGAATCCGCTGGAAGTGACGATGGCAGAGACCATCACCCGGCTCATTCCGAGTTGCGAAATGGTGCGCATGGTCAATTCCGGCACCGAGGCCACGCTCTCGGCGATTCGTCTCGCGCGCGGCGCGACCGGGCGCGGCCGCATCGTGAAGTTCGAGGGCTGCTATCACGGCCACGGAGATTCGTTCCTGGTCAAAGCTGGCTCGGGCATGTTGACGCTGGGCGTACCGACTTCGCCAGGCGTGCCCGCGGCCCTGAGCGAACTCACCGCAACGCTCAGCTACAACGATTTCGAGGGCGCGACGCGATTGTTCGACGAGATCGGCAACGAAGTCGCGGCCGTCATCATCGAGCCGGTCGTCGGCAACGCCAATTGCATTCCGCCACGCCCGGGCTATCTCCAACATCTGCGCGATCTGTGCACGAAACACGGCGCGATCCTCATTTTCGACGAGGTGATGACCGGCTTCCGCGTCGCCCTCGGCGGCGCACAGGCGGTGTACGGCATCACCCCGGATCTGAGCACCTTCGGCAAGATCATCGGCGGCGGCATGCCGGTCGGCGCTTACGGCGGTCGCGCCGATTTGATGCGCCAAATCGCGCCCAGCGGCCCGATCTATCAAGCCGGTACGCTCAGCGGTAATCCGGTGGCGATGGCGGCGGGCTTGGCGATGTTGGAATTGATCCAGGCGCCCGGCTTCTACGAAACGCTCGATGCGCGCACCGCGACGTTGTGCGAGGGCTTGGAGAACGCCGCGCGCGAGGCCGGCGTGCCGTTCAGCACCAATCGCGTCGGCAGCATGTTCGGCCTGTTCTTCACCGCGGAAAAAGTGGAAACCTACGCGCAGGCGACCTCCGGCGACACCGCGGCTTTCAATCGCTTCTTCCATGCGATGCGCGAACGCGGCGTGTATCTGGCGCCGTCGGCGTTCGA
>JADZBF010000519.1 GCA_020852215.1 Lysobacter sp.
ATCGACGCGGGCGAAACGGTGATGGTCGCGCCGGGCGACGCGCTGCCGACGGTGGTGCGCAAGCTGCGCGCGGTGGGCGCGGGCGGCAGCGATCTGGAATGGCGCGCGCTGGCGCGCGAATTGGGCGCCGCCGGCAAGCTGCAGGTCGGCGAATACGCGCTTGAACCCGGTATGAGCCCGCGCACGCTGCTTCAGCGCATGCGCGACGGCAAAGTAATCAGCTATCGGTTCACGATCGTCGAGGGCTGGAACATCCGCGAACTGCGCGCAGCGCTCGCGAAAGCCAAGCCGCTGGCGCAAGAGGCCGCGCAACTCGACGATGCCGCGCTGATGCGCGCGCTTGGGCGCGGCGGGCAGCACCCCGAAGGCCGTTTCCTGCCCGAAACCTATCTCTACAACCGCGGCGACAGCGATCTGGACGTACTCAAGCGCGCCGCGGACGCGCTCGACCGCACGCTCGCCGAAACCTGGAAGGATCGAGATCAAGACTTACCGCTGAAGACGCCCTACGAATTGCTCACGCTCGCGTCGATCGTGGAGAAGGAAACCGGTGTCGCCGACGAGCGTCCGCAGATCGCTGGCGTGTTCGTGCGCCGCCTGAAAATGCCGATGCGGCTGGAGACCGACCCCACCGTGATCTACGGCATCGGCAGCGCCTACAACGGCAATATCCGCCGCAAGGATTTGGAGACCGACACGCCGTACAACACCGACACCCGCGACGGTCTGCCGCCGACGCCGATCGCGATGGCCGGCGCCGCTGCGATCCGCGCCGCCGCGCATCCGGCGGCGGGCGATGCGCTGTTCTTCGTCGCGGTAGGCGACGGCAGCGGCCGTCACGTGTTCACCAGGACCTACGCCGAACACCGAACCGCCGTGGCCGAGTATCTGCGGCGTTATCGCGAAAATCGGACGAAGACGCAGTGAAGGCAGCGAACGCCGATCCGCGCGGCACCGAAGCGATGACTGTCGCCGCAACGGCGCTCGTGCGTCATCCGCGTTTCGTGTCGCTGGAAGGCGGCGAGGGTGCGGGCAAGACCACGGTGCTCGGCGCGCTGCGCGACACGCTGCAGCAGGCGGGGTTCGAGGTCGTGTCCACCCGCGAACCGGGCGGCACGCCGTTGGCCGAGCGCATCCGCGAATTGCTGTTGACGCCCGATCACGAAAAAACCGCACCCGAGGCCGAATTGCTGTTGATGTTCGCCTCGCGCGCGCAACACGTGCGCGAGACGATTCTGCCTGCGTTGCAACGCGGCGCGTGGGTGATCAGCGACCGCTTCACCGATTCCAGCTACGCCTATCAGGGCGGCGGCCGCGGGCTCGACCCGGCGTTCATCGCCGAACTCGAACGACGCGTCGTCGGCATCGCGCCGGGGCTGACGTTGTTGCTCGATCTGGGCGTGTCGCAGGGCCGAGAGCGGACTCGCGGTCGCGATTTGGTGTTCGGCCAGTACGTGCCCGATCGCATCGAGCGCGAGCGCGACGAATTCTTCGAGCGCGTGCGCGGCGCGTTTCTCGCCCGCGCGGCGGCGGAACCGGAGCGGATGCGGATCGTCGACGCGGCGCATTCCGCCACCGAAGTCGCGGATGCGGCGGTCGCCGAGTTGCGGGCCTGGATGAACAGCGACGCGCGCGCGGCGTTGGAGCGGGCATGAGCGGCGCGAATGTGAGCACGAATGCGATCGTAAAGAGCGACGATTTCGCGCCATGGCAGCGCGCCGCGTACGCGCACGCGACCGCAGCGCTCGACGCCGATCGGCTCGGCCACGGTCTGTTGATTTGCGGCCCCGCGAAGCTGGGCAAACGCGCGGTCGCTCAGCATCTGGCGCGACGCATCCTGTGCACGCAGCGCGATGCCCAAAGCGAGCCCTGCGGCCGCTGTCGCAGTTGTCAGTTGTTCGCGGCCGGTACGCATCCGGATTTCGCCGTGACCACGCTGGAGCCGAACAAAGAAGGCACCAAGCTGCGCACCGAGATCGTGATCGAGCAGATCCGCGGTTTGTCGGAGCGCATGGCGCTGACGCCGCAGTACGGCGGCGCGCAGATCGCCTTGCTCGACCCGGCCGACGCGATCAATCACGCCGCCTGCAACGCCTTGCTGAAGACGCTTGAGGAACCGCATCCGGGCCGCTATCTGTGGCTGATCTGCGCCCAGCCCGCGCGGCTGCCGGCGACCATCCGCAGCCGATGTCAGCGCCTGGAGTTCCGACTGCCGCCCGTCGAGGAGGCGATGCAGTGGCTGCGCAGTCGCGGGCATGCCGAGACCGCCGCGCGCGAAGCCCTGGACGCCGCCCGCGGCCATCCGGGCCTCGCCGACGACTGGCTGCGCGAAGGCGGCTTGGCCGTGCGCCGCGAAGTCGCCGAGGATTTGGCCGCGTTGGCGCGCGGTGCCCGCAGTCCGGTGGAGACCGCCCAACGCTGGGCCGGCGGCGACGATTTGGACCAACGGCTGCGTCATGCCGCCGATTTGGCGCTCATCGAGGCGGCGCGCTGCGGCGGTTCGGCGCCGGACGGCTTGACCTCGGCGCGCAGAATCCGCACCCTCGCCACTTGGTTCGACGCCGCGAACCGGACCCGCGACCTGTTGCGGACCACCGTTCGCGCCGACTTGGCCGTGGTGGAGTTGCTCGCGCAGTGGCGCGGCGCCTCCTCGACGTCCACGGGCAAGCCGGCGTCCACAGCACAGCATCCGAGAGATCACACATGAATGCGAAAGCGGCACTCGCGGGCGCCCGGCAGGGCATCCTTTCGCTCGCGGTGAAGGACAAAAACGCGCTGTTCCAGGCGTACATGCCCTACATCAAGGGCGGCGCCATTTTCGTGCCCACGACCAAGCGCTATTTCCTCGGCGACGAGGTCTTCCTGCTGCTCACCCTGCCCGAATCCACCGAGCGCTTCCCGGTGGCGGGAAAAGTGGTCTGGGTCACGCCCGCGGGCGCCCAGGGCAATCGCACCGCCGGCATCGGCGTGCAGTTGGCGGAGACGCCCGAGGCCGAAGCAGTGAAGAACAAGATCGAAGCCATCCTCGCCGGTATGCTGACTTCGGACAAACCGACGCATACGATGTAGCCGCAGCTCCCGCAGTCCGTTCCGGCCGCTCGCTGCGGCCGCACGCTCCACCACCCACACAACAACCCGTGTAAAAGCGTTTCAGGCGCGCGGCGCGAACCGAACTTCGCGGCCCCGCGGCCACCACCGTAGGAATCGAACGAATGAACAATCCCGCTCAATCCGCCGAGTACGACCCGCGTCTGGATCCCCGCAACGCGGAGAACCCGCAGCACCGCATGTACAAGCAGATCGAAGACGGCGTCTCGGCTCTGAGCGCGCGCGTCGGCGGCGTCTCCGACGAGCAAAACGCGCAGACCACGATGAGTCTGTTCAACCGCGCCGATCAAGCCGGTCTGAAGTCGGTCGATCATCTGGAATTGAATCGCCGCGGCACGCAAAACGACGCCGGCACGCTCGCGGTGATGGTGCAGGGACAAGACCCTTACAACCCGGCCAACCGCAATGCGCATATGAATATCGCCGAAGCCGCGAATCAGCGGGTCGATGCGTCGTTGCAGAACTACCAAGTGCGCGCCGGGATGGACGCGCCGTCGCAGGCGCAGGACCGCCAACAGATGCGCGATCTCGATCAGGCGCAACAGCAGCCGAATCGCGAGCAGCCCTCGATCAAAATGTGATCGCGCGGCGCGAGCGGCGCTCGAGCGACGCGGCTCCGATACGAAAACGCCCGCACGATGCACGTGCGGGCGTTTTGTTTTTGCGGCGATCGGCGATACGGCCTAGATCGATACGTATGGGTTGAAGGCAACGGCCGACATAGAGCGTTTGATTTACGCTTTCCAGCAATGGCAGCTAAACATAGGCCCAAGGCCTGACACTGACTTACAAATATCCACTGCTTTCGCGCTCGCGCGCGACCTACTTTTCTTTTGCTCGTGCACTGCGCGCGCAGGAGCGCGCGCGAACGCCTTAGGCGGCCCGAAGGGCGAGCGCCAGGATGGCGCGAGTTAAAGAAAAGTAGGCAAAAGAAAACACTTTTCCCCGACACAGCAATCCCACGACCGAATCGCTATCGGGATTTTTCGATTCGCCGTCCTTGGCGAATCGAAAAACGGCGGGCGTCCTGCCCGCCGCCCGATGGGTCCAGAAAAACTGCTGCGGTTCGCCGCTGTACGAGGTCAAAACCGCAATTATTCAAACCTACGAATGTATTGAGGGCCGATCGCGCAGCGCGCAATGCCCAGTAATACGATCGCGAATCTCAACCCGCGCGCAGCGCCGGGTTGTCCCAGCCGGGGCGCGGGGCGAAGCGGTCGCCGTATTTTTCTTGCAGGGGTTTGAGCTTCGCCAGCAGCGGTTCGACGCCGGTGTCGCGGATGTATTGGATCGGGCCGCCGCGGAAGGGCGCGAAGCCGGTGCCGAAAATCACGCCGGCGTCGAGCAGGTCGCCGTCCTCGACCACGCCTTCGTGCAGCGCGGCCACGGCTTCGTTGAGGAACGGCAGGATCAGGCGATCTTCGAGATCGTCCGGCGCTTTGTAGTCGGCGGGGATCTGCGGCTTTTGCGCTTTGCCGTTCTCCCATTTGTACAGGCCCTGGCCGTCTTTCTTGCCGCGCTTGCCCATCTCCGGCGGCGTCGCCAATGCGGCGGGAATCGGCAGGCCGAGGAACGGCGCGAGTTTTGCGCCGACGCCTGCGGCCACGTCCAGGCCCACGGTGTCGATCAATTCGATCGGACCCATCGGCATGCCGAACTTCACCGCCGCTTTGTCGATGACCGGGCCGGGAATGCCTTCGGAGTACGCGGTCGCCGCTTCCAGCATGTACGGGAACAGCAAACGGTTGACCAGGAAGCCCGGCGTGCCCGCGACCGGCACCGGAAACTTGTCGATGGCTTTGCAGAACGCGGCGAGGCGCTTTTCGGTCGTCGCATCCATGCCGTCGTGGCGGATGATCTCGACCAACGGCATCGACGCCACCGGGTTGAAGTAATGCAGACCCGCGAACTGCGCCGGGCGCGCGATGTGCTCGCGCAATTCGACCAGCGGAATCGACGAGGTGTTCGTCGTCAGCAGCGCGTCGGCTTTCATCTTCGGTTCGACCGCGGCGTAGAGATCGCGCTTGGCTTCGGGCTTTTCGATGATCGCTTCGATCAGTAAATCGGCGTTCGCCACACCCGCCCCGTCCAGATCGGACACCAGACGCGCCGCCACTTCGGGCCGTTTCGCCGGGTCTTTCACGCGTTTGGCGAACAGATCTTCCGCGCGTTTCATCGCGCCGTCGATGAAGCGTTGTTCGCGATCCTGCAGCGTGACCTGAACGCCCTTGTACGCCGCCCAGGCGGCGCTATCGCCGCCCATCACGCCCGCACCCACCACGTGCACGCGTTCGATTTTCGGCACCCCCTCGGCGTCTTTGCCGCCGAGATTCTTCAAGCGCTCCATCAGGAAATAGATACGCGTGAGATTGCGCGCGGTCGGCGTGCCGGCCAGTTTCACCACGGCGCGACGTTCGGCATCCAGCAAACGATTCGTATCGCCGCTGCTGCGGCGCCAGGTTTCGATCAGTGCGAACGGGGCGGGGTAATGCTCTTTGCGCACTTTGCGCGCGGTCATCTGCATCAGCTTCGGCGCGATGATCTGCCGCGCCGCCCAGGTATTCGTCGCCCAGGCCATGAAGCGCTGCTTGAACGGCCGCTGCGTGCCTTTGAACGCCAGCGCGACCGCCGCTTCGAGCAGTTCATCGGGCGCGACGACCTTGTCGACCAGTCCGATCGCGCGCGCCGCCGATGCCGACAGATTGCGCTGGGTCAGCATCATGTCCATCGCCGCAGGCGCGCCGACGAGACGCGGCAAGCGCACGCTGCCGCCCCAGCCGGGATAGATGCCGAGTTTGATTTCGGGGAGGCCGATCTTGGTGGAAGGGTCGTTCGAGGCCGCGCGATAGCGACAAGCGAGCGACAGTTCGGTACCGCCGCCCATGCAGAAGCCGTGAATCGCGGCGACCGTCGGCACGCGCAGCTCGGCCAAACGCTGGAACACGCGCTGGCCGCGACGGATCGCGTCGCCGGTGGTGCCTTTGGCGTCGAAACTCTCGAACTCTTCGATGTCGGCGCCGGCGATGAAGCCGCGCGCCTTCGCCGAACGCACGACCACCGCTTTCGGCGGATCCAATGCGATGCGTTCCAGGATCGCGTCCAGTTCGATCAGCACACTCTGCGAGATCGTGTTGACGGATTTTTCGCCGTGGTCGAACGACAGGATCATCGCCCCATCGGGGCGGACTTCGGCGCGCCAGTGGCGCAATTGCAGGCCATCGAAACCGGAACTCATGCGGGTAGCTCGCTCGTGCGGGGCGTAGGCGATGCGATTTTGCGCGTTCGGACCGGGGCGAGCGGGTCGTGACATCGGTCGAACGGGCGCGAAGCCGCGAAACATACGCCGGGGGATGTTCGGGCATCATCCTAACCGAGGCGGGGCGCGGATGGGGCCGTGCGCGATGCCGGGTCGGCCCGCGAAGGCCGACACGCGATGCTGGCTTGGCCCGCGAACGCCTGCGCGCACCGATTCCTCGCCTCATTTCGCCGGCCGCGCTTGCGCCGTCGCGCGACCGGCCCCAGATGAACCGGAGTTCCGCCGCGGGGTCGTTGGCCCGTACGAAGACGCGGGAACTTTCGACGGCGGTGTATTGTCAGACTGCCCGGCCATCGAGCGACGGGGCGACCGAAAGGCGCCTCGACGCAAGGTCTGGCGGAATCCACGCATGGGAGTGCCGGCCCGATGGCCGATGTGAAGACATCGCAGGATTTGGACGCGGAACTCGTCCGACGCGTACAGCGCGGCGATAGCGCGGCGTTCGATTTGTTGGTGCGCAAGTACCAGCATCGGGTCGTCGCACTGATCGGTCGCTATGTCCACGATTGGAGCGAGTGCCAGGACATCGCTCAAGACACGTTCTTGCGCGCTTATCGCGCGCTCGGGAACTTCCGCGGCGATGCGCAGTTCTCAACGTGGCTGCACCGAATCGCTGTGAATACCGCCAAGAACCATCTCGTCGCCCACAAGCGCCGGCCGCCCGGCGAGGACATCGACATCGACGATGCCGAACAGTTCGAGTCCGCCCTGCGCTTGCGCGACAACGACACCCCGGAACGCGAACTCATGCGCCAGGAAATGGAACAAACCGTGATGCGTGCGGTCGAAGCTTTGCCCGAAGAGCTGCGGGCCGCGATCACCCTCCGCGAAGTGGATGGTTTGAGTTACGAGGAGATCGCGGAACGGATGGCGTGCCCGATCGGCACCGTGCGTTCGCGCATCTTCCGTGCGCGCGACGCGATCGACGCGCAATTGCGGCCTCTGCTCGACGCGCCCAACCAACGCGAACGCGCGATCCGCTGATGCCTCGTTTCGATTCGCCGCTCGACGGTTCCGCGTTATCGCAATCGCTCGGCGTGAAACGTCTCGTTCCAAGTCACGCTGCAAGTTGCTTTACAAGTCCCATTCCAAGTCACGCTCCAATTCACGTTAAACGTCTCGCCCCAGGCCCCATCCCCGTCGCACGATCCACGCCACACGACCCCTACGTCGAAGTCCTATGACCGGCACGCACACTCCCGAATCCAGCACCACACCGTCGTCCACCGACCTTTTCGCGCACGATCCGCAGCGCGACGCGCATCGCGAGCAACTCTCCGCGATGATGGACGGCATGCTCTCCGCCGACGAAAGTCGCTTCCTGCTCCGCCGCATGCAGCACGATGCGGAACTCGCGGGCTGTTGGGAGCGATGGCAATTGTTCGGCGACGCCATGCGCGGCCAGACCGGCACCGCCTTGCCCGCGGATTTCAGTCGTCGCGTCGCACGCGCCATCGCCGACGACCAGCGCGCGCGCCGCGATGCGGCGTCCGCACCCGAATCCGCGCCGGCCACCGAAGGCAATGTCGCTTGGCGGCAGCGCTTGCGTTGGGGCGGCGGCGCCGCGTTGGCGGCCACGGTCGCCATCGCCGCGTTGATCTCCACGCGCCAACCGGCGCTGGATACCGCGCCCGCCGCGCCGCCGGCCGTCGCCGCGCATGCGCCCGCGATCGTCGTGCCCGCACCGGTCGCGACCTCCGCAACGCCGTCTGCGGCTTATTCCGCGGTGGCGACCGTCAACGGAGCGGCGTCCGAACCCGCCGTCCTGTCCCCGGATAGCGTGCCCAGAAAGATGGCGAGCATCGCGTTGGTGTCGTCGAGCGCCACGCCGGTGTCGGCGCATACGACGCTCGCTTCGGCGCCGACGCGCAACCGTCGCGAAACGCGCGCCGCGATCGGTCGTTCCGGCGAAAGCGCCGGCTCGGCCGCGACGCCCGCCGTCGCCCTTTCCGGCGAAATCGTCGCGACGGCCACGGTCGATCCTTTCGGTCGGCCGTCCAGCGACATCGTCGCCAAACCTTGGCCTCGCGCGTTGTTGCCCGATGTCGCCAGCGCATCGGCCGTGAGCGGGATGTCGGTGGATTACAGCGCCGGCGTTCCCGACTTCCATCCTTCGTTCCAACCGCGCGCGGACGCCATTCATGGGACGGCGCGCGATAGCGCCGCGCCATCGAGCGACGCGCCGACGCCCTGAGTCGATACGGCCCGACGCGTTGGGCCAGCGCTTAGATCAATGCTTCGCCCCCCTCGCTCCGACATTCGGCGCCGTCGTCGTTCCGACCGCATGACCGATCCCAGACCCAATTGCTTCGTCCCCAATCGCTTCGTCTCCAACCGCTTCGTCCACAACCGTTTCGTCCCCAACCCCACTTATCGAGGATCGCTCCCCGATGAACGCCAAGTTCCGTACGCTCGCCCTGGTCTCCGTCACCGCTGCGGCCACCGCAGCCGCGACCGTCATCCTCCCCATCGCCGCCGGCGATAGCGCCTCGCCAGCGCCCGCACCCGCCGTGGCCGCGCAAACGGCCGCGCCGCTGGTCTCCGGTTTGCCCGATTTCACGCGCCTGGTCGATCGCGTCGGCCCGGCGGTGGTGAATATCGAGGCGCAAGGCAAATCCAACATTCACATGAATCTGCGCGGCCGCGGAAACGTGCCCGACGACGAATTGCCCGAATTCTTCCGTCGGTTCTTCGGCCCCGATGCGCCTTTCCCGGGAGGCCCGCAGCCGGGCGGTCCGAACGGCTTGCCCGATGGCGTCCCGGGTCCGATCTCGCAGGGCAGCGGTTTCCTGATCTCCGCCGACGGCTACGTGTTGACCAATCACCATGTCGTCGACGGTGCGGATGAAGTGACGGTCAAACTTCCCGATCGCCGCAGTTTCAAAGCCAAGGTCGTGGGTAGCGACGCGCAGTCGGACGTGGCCGTGCTGAAAATCGCCGCGAACGGTTTGCCGCATCTGCGCGTGGGCGAATCCAAGGCGCTGAAGCCGGGTCAGTGGGTGGTCGCCATCGGTTCGCCGTTCGGGCTGGATCATTCCGTTACCGCCGGTATCGTCAGCGCGGTGGGCCGCGCGAACCCGTATGCCGATCAGCGCTACGTGCCTTTCATCCAGACCGATGTCGCCATCAATCGCGGCAATTCCGGCGGGCCGTTGCTCAACACCAGCGGCGAAGTGGTCGGCATCAACTCGCAGATCTTCAGCAATTCCGGCGGCTACATGGGCGTGAGTTTCGCCATCCCGATGGATGTCGCGATGAACGTCACCGAGCAACTGCGCACCACCGGCAAAGTGGCGCGCGGGCAGATCGGCGTGGTGGTGCAGACGGTGCCCGAAGATGCGGTCAAAGCCTATGGCCTGCCCGACAGCCGCGGCGCTCTGGTCAACGATGTGCGCAGCGGCGGTCCGGCGGACAAGGCCGGCATCGAGCCGGGCGACGTGATCCGCGCGGTGAACGGTACGCCGATCGAAGACTCCAGCGATCTGCCGCCGCTGGTCGGTGCGATGGCGCCGGGCAGCAACGCCACACTCGACATTCTCCGTAACGGTAAGCCGATCGAACGCACCATCAAGCTGAGTAAGCTCGACGAGACCGCGGTCGCGGGCAACGTGCCGCGTCGCGGCGGCCAGGAGGACGACGCGCCGGCCCCGGCCAAGGCGGGCAACCGTCTGGGGCTGGCCGGGCAGGATCTGGATGCCGACGACCGCAGCCGCTTGGGTCTGCGTTCGGGCGAAGGCGTGGGCTTGGCGCGCGTCGAAAGCGCGGCCGCCCGCAGCGCGGGCCTGCGCCCGGGCGATGTGGTGCTGCGAGTGGGTTCCACGCCTGTCGGTTCCGCCGACGCCTTGGATCGCGAACTGTCGAGATCCCGCGAAAGCGACACAGTGATGCTGCTGGTCCGCCGCGGCGGCGCCAACCAATTCGTGGCGATCACCCCGATCGCGGACCGTGGCAGGCCCTGACCCGAGCAGAACGCCCGCAGATCATGCGTTCCGACTCGCCGCATTCGTGCGGCGCGTCGCCACAGGCCGCCTCCGGGCGGCCTGCGCGTTTGCGCGGTCGCGGCTTCGAACCGCCGCAGTCCCGGGTCTGACGCCTCGCTGTGCGATAATCCGCCGTTTACCCCACAAGGCCGACGACGGCCGCCGCCGCCGACCTCTTATGACCGATTCCATGCGGAACATCCGCAACTTCTCCATCATCGCCCACGTCGATCACGGCAAGTCCACGCTCGCCGACCGCATCATCCAATTGTGCGGCGGGCTTGAGGCGCGCGAGATGGAGGCGCAGGTGCTCGACTCCAATCCGATCGAGCGCGAGCGCGGCATCACGATCAAAGCCCAGTCGGTGTCGCTGCCGTACAAAGCGAAAGACGGGCAGATTTACCAACTGAATTTCATCGACACCCCCGGCCACGTCGACTTCAGCTACGAAGTCAGCCGCTCGCTGGCCGCCTGCGAAGGCGCGCTGCTGGTGGTGGACGCGGCGCAGGGCGTGGAGGCGCAGTCGGTGGCCAACTGCTACACCGCGGTGGAGCAGGGGCTGGAAGTGGTGCCGGTGCTGAACAAGATCGACTTGCCGACCGCCGACATCGACAAGGTCAAGGAAG
>JADZBF010000520.1 GCA_020852215.1 Lysobacter sp.
GATCGCCAGCGCCAGCGTCACGAACGCGGCCACGACCACCAACGCGGGCAGCCCGACGATCAGCCACACCATCGGATTGCGGAGCGCGCCGCCGCGGCGGGCGTCGGTGGCGTGGTCGTCGGTGTTCACTGCGTCGTGGCCTCGTGCATCGTGGCGACTTTCTCGCGAAAGCGCGGCGGCGGGAAAAACGTAAGGTAGCGCGGCGCGCGTCGATCGCACAGCATTGACCGCACAGCGTCGATCGTATCGATTCGATGCGCCTCGCCCGCCGTTCGCAGGCGTCACGTTGCCGGATCGCGGCACGACGGCTGTTGATGCAGGTCAGCCGGGCGGGCGAAAGCGGCGTCTTCGGCAATGCGGACTTATTCAGCGCTGCGCGGAGGGCCTGTTCAAAATCCTCCGGCGCAGGCGTTTGCTTCCTGCGAACCGGCGGTGTTCTTCCCCTTCTCCCCGCAAGCGGGGGACATGCCTTTTCCTTCTCCCCGCAAGCGGGGGACATGCCTTTTCCTTCTCCCCGCAAGCGGGGAGAAGGTGGCGCAACGCGCCGGATGAGGGGCAAGTGGTGAGCTTGGTTCGTGCGTGTCCAACCATGCGCAACACCGTGCGCGAAAGGCCCCCTCACCCGGCCTTCGGCCACCCTCTCCCCGCACGGCGGGGAGAGGGATGAAGATACCGACGAAGGGCCGCCGATCCGCTCGGTCCATGCGCTCAGCGCATGTCGTATCCGGGATGTTGAACAGGCTCCAAGGCGAGATTCCGGAAGGGCTGCAAGCTCCCGATCAGGGCACCGGCGCGAAGAAATTGCTCTCCACTTCGCGCCGCAGTTCGCCGTCCGCGCTTTCGACCACGATGCGCATCGGTTTCTTGCCGTGGACGCTGGCGGGCGCGCTGACGGTCAGCGGGATGTTCAGAATTTCTTCGGCGGCGGCCTGAACGCGTTGCTCGCCCTTGCGCAGGGCGATGCCGTCGGCGGCCACCAGCGTGATGGTGTAGCTCTGCGGCTTTTGCGTCTTGTTGGCCAGCTTCAGGGTGTAGTCGTTTTCGATCCGGCCGTCGGCGGCGGTGCGATACAGCGCGTTGCGGTCGCGCAACACATCGGCGATCAGCGGGTTGCGATGGGTGACGCCCCAGCCCCAGCCGATCAGCAGCGCCAGCAGCAGCACGCCGTAGAACACGATGCGCGGCCGCACCACGCGCGAGGGCTTGCCGTCGATCGCGTTCTGGGTGGCGTAGCGGATCAGGCCGCGCGGATAGCCCATCTTGTCCATCACCTGATCGCAGGCGTCGATGCAGGCGCCGCAGGCGATGCATTCGTACTGCAGACCGTTGCGGATATCGATGCCGGTCGGACACACCTGCACGCAGATGGTGCAGTCGATGCAGTCGCCGAGTTCGTCCGGCGCGAATTTCGGCAACGGTTCGGCCTCGAGCTTCTGGTCGAGGATCGAGGTGTTGCCGCGCGCGGACACCAGGTTGTCGGCGGCGGTGTGGTGATGGGCGGCGCGGAAGACGTAGTCGTAGGCGACGGTTTTTTCGAGCAACCCGCGTACGCGCTCCAGCACGCTCCCCAACCCTTTTTTACGCGCGCCCCGCGGCTCGCCGCGCATCGGGTCGTAGGCGATGATCAGGGTATTGCGGTCGAACATCGCGCTCTGGAAGCGCGCGTACGGGCACATGTATTTGCACACCTGCTCGCGCAGCACGCCGGCGTTGCCCCAGGTGGCCAGCGAGTAGAACAGGATCCAGAACGTTTCCCAGCCGCTCCATCCGCTCACGGCTTCGGCGGCCAGGGTGCGAATGGGCGTGAAGAAACCGACGAAAGTGAAGCCGGTCCACAGCGCGAACACCAGCCACAGCACGTGCTTGCCGCCGCGGCGCCTGATCTTTTCGGCCGTCCACGGCGAGCTGTCGAATTTGATGCGCTTGTTGCGGTCGCCTTCGCACCAATGCTCGATCCAGATGAAGACCTCGGTCCACACCGTTTGCGGGCAGGCGTAACCGCACCAGAGGCGGCCGGCCAACGCGGTGAAGAAGAACAGCGACAAACCGGCGATGATCAGCAGCATCGCCAGATACACGAAATCCTGCGGCCAGAAGTTCAGCCAGAACACGTAGAACTTGCGCGCGGGCAGATCGAACAGGACGGACTGGCGCCCGTCCCAATTCAACCAGGGAAAGACATAGAACATGCCCAGCAGCACCCACACCGCGATGCCGCGCAAGCGTTGGAAACGGCCGTCGACATCGCGCGGATGGATCTTCTTCTCGCTGACGTACATCGAACCGTCGGCGTCATCGCGCAGCTTCAGAGGAATTTCGGGTTTGGTCATCGGTCGTAGCCGTTCAATCGCCTTTCAGCGCACGATTGAAGCGGCTGGCCGGGCGTAACAGGATCCAGGTGAACAGACTCGACGAGGCGGTCGCGCACCAGAAGGCGAAGAAACCGATGGCATAACCGGCTTCGCGGTCGATCGCCAGATCGGGGAATGTCAGATCGCGCAACGCCAGCGGGTCGATCAGGGCGAAACACACCATGGTCGACACGCCGGCGGCGAAAAAGCTGGGCCAAAGAATCGCGCCGAGCCGCTGCGCCATCGTGCGCGGAGGATGGTCGAAGGGCTGCGGCGCGTGTTCGGTGGTCATCATGAATCCCGGTGGCGATGGCGGCGGGGAAAGCGACGCAAGTCTAGCGTCACTTCGTCTCGGCCGCGGCTTCCGGTTCGGCGGCGGCGGAGTCCGTCGCTTCTGCGGTGGGTGCAGTCGCATCCGTCGTCGCAGCGTCGGCCGTGGCTGCATCCGCAGCGGCCGTATCGCTCGCCGCCGCATCTGCCGTCGCCGTTTCGGCAGTCATTTCCGGTGCGGGCGCTTCGGCTTGCGCCAATTCGCCCGGCTTGTGCGTCAGCGACCAGACGTAGGCGGCGACCAGACGCGCGCGCGTCTCGCCGATGATCGGCAGATGCGCCGGCATCGCGCCGTTGCGACCCTTCGCGATGCTTTCCTGGATCGCGGCGGTGCTATCGCCGTAGAGCCAATAGCCGTCGGTCAGGTCGGGGGCGCCGAGCACTTGATTGCCTTTGCCGTCGGGGCCGTGGCAACTCACGCAGATACCGGCGTATTTCAGTTCGCCCGCATGGGCCAGACCGGCGTCGACGCGCTCGCCGCGCAGCGACTGCAGATACACCGCCACTTCGGTGACGCCCTGCGGACCGCCCAGCGCGTCCTGCCACGCCGGCATCGCGGCTTGACGGCCGTTGAGCACGGTTTCGAGGATCTGATCCGGTGCGCCGCCCCACAGCCAGATTTTGTCGGTGAGGTTCGGATAGCCGGTCGCGCCTTGCGCCGACGAACCGTGGCAGGTCGCGCAGTTGTTGGCGAAGATCGAGCGGCCGAGCTTCACCGCGCGTTCGTCCTGGGCGATGGCGTCGATGGCCTTGCCGGCGTACGGCGAGAACGCCGCTTCCAGTTTCTTGTCCTGCTTCGCCTTCTCGGCGTCGTGCTCGATCGCGGAGGTCCACTTGCTGGTGCCGGCGAACGCGCCGAAACCGGGATACCACACCAGATAACCGACGGTGAAGACGATGGTGAGGTAGAACAAGTTGATCCACCAACGCGGCATCGGCTTGTTGTACTCGGTCAGATCGCCGTCCCAGATATGGCTGGTGTCGGTCGCGGCGGGATCGCCCGGACGGCGACGTCCGGTCCACCAGATCAACCACAGACAGCCGCCGAGATTCAGAACGACCAGTGCGATGATGTACCACGACCACCCCGAGGACACGGTACCCGTGCCCGCGGCTGCGGCGGCGGTGGTGAGAACAGAAGCGCTCATCGGCCGGTCTCCTGCGCGGCGTCCGCGCGGTTGTCGTCGTCCAGCGGCAGTTGCGCCGCACTTTCGAATTCGCGTTTGCGCCGCGGGCTATAGGCCCAGACGGTGCCGATCAAAAACAACACCAATAACACTGCGGTGACGATGCCCGAGAACATGGCTCAGCCCCCCCTCGGTGCGTGCTTGCCCAAACCCTGCAGATAGGCGACGAGCGCATCGAGCTCGGTCTTGTCGCTGACCGCTTCGGTCGCGCCGTCGATATCGGCTTGGGTGTAGGGGTCGCCGAAGCCTTTCAGCGCCTGCATTTTTTTCTTCACGAAGGCGCCGTCGACTTTGTTGTCGGCCAGCCAGGGGAAGCCCGGCATGTTCGATTCCGGCACCACATCGCGCGGATTGACCAAATGCACGCGGTGCCAATCGTCGGAGTAACGGCTGCCGACGCGGGCCAAGTCCGGACCGGTACGCTTGCTGCCCCATTGGAACGGGCGGTCGTACACCGATTCGCCGGCCAGCGAGTAGTGGCCGTAGCGTTCGGTTTCGAAGCGCAGCGTGCGCACCATCTGCGACTGGCAGTTGTAGCAACCTTCGCGGATGTAAACCTCGCGACCGGCCAGTTCCAGCGCGGCATAGGGCTTCACGCCCGGCAGCGGTTGGATGGCTTCGGCCTGGAACATCAGCGGAATGATTTGCGCCATGCCACCGAAGGACACCGCGACGGCGATCAGGATCGCCATCAGGCTGACGTTTTTCTCGATCTTCTCGTGGGCGTGGCTCATGGCGTGCGCTCTGCGAAGGGGTTGCGGTCGAGGGATGGGTTCGAGCGTCGACGGAGGCTCATGCGCGGGCCTCCGCGGCGTCGGGCTCGAGCACAGGATTCGCGGCCGGCGCCTTGGCGCTTTGCAGCGTGCGCACCATGTTCACCGCCATCAGCAACATGCCCGAGAGCACCAGCACGCCGCCGGCCAGACGGCCGAGATAGTAGGGATAGGTCGCCACCAGCGATTCGACGAAGCTGTAGGTCAGCGTGCCGTCGGCATTCGTGGCGCGCCACATCAGGCCCTGCATCACGCCGGCGATCCACATCGAAGCGATGTAGAACACGACACCGATCGTGTGCACCCAGAAGTGCGTGTCGATCAACTTCACCGACCACATTTCCTTCACGCCGACCAGGCGCGGCAGCAGCACGTAGATCGCACCGATCGAGATCATCGCCACCCAGCCCAGAGCGCCGGAATGGACGTGACCGATGGTCCAGTCGGTGTAGTGCGACAGCGAGTTGACCGTCTTGATCGACATCATCGGCCCCTCGAACGTGCTCATCATGTAGAACGAGAGCGAGACGATGAGGAACTTGAGGATCGGGTCGGTACGCAGCTTGTGCCACACGCCCGAGAGCGTCATCACGCCGTTGATCGCGCCGCCCCAGCTCGGGGCCAACAGCACCAGCGAGAACACCATGCCCAGGCTCTGCGCCCAGTCCGGTAACGCCGTGTACTGCAGATGGTGCGGACCGGCCCACATGTAGATGGCGATCAGCGCCCAGAAGTGCACGATCGACAGCCGGTACGAATACACCGGGCGGCCGGCCTGCTTGGGCACGAAGTAGTACATCATCCCGAGGAAGCCGGCGGTCAGGAAGAAGCCCACCGCGTTATGGCCGTACCACCACTGCACCATCGCATCGACGGCGCCGCTGTAGACCGGGACGGAGTTGAGCGGCGTGACCGGGATCTGCAGGCTGTTGACGATGTGCAACAGCGCCACCGCGATGATGTACGCGCCGTAGAACCAGTTGGCCACATAGATGTGCTTGACCCGGCGCTTGGCGATCGTGCCGAAGAACAGCACCGCGTAGGCCACCCAGACCACGGCGATCAGGATGTCGATCGGCCAGATCAGCTCGGCGTATTCCTTGGCCTGGGTGAGCCCCAGCGGCAGGGTGATCGCGGCGAGCAGGATCACGAGCTGCCAGCCCCAGAACACGAAGGCCGCCAGCTTGTCCGACAACAGCCGAACATGGCTGGTGCGCTGGACCGCGTACAGGCTGGTCGCGAACAAGGCGCTGCCGCCGAAGGCGAAGATCACCGCATTGGTATGCAGCGGCCGCAGGCGCCCGTAGGACAGCCAGGGCAGATCGAAATTCAGCGCCGGCCAATACAGTTGGGCGGCGATCAACACCCCCACCAGCATGCCAACGATGCCCCAGATCACGGTCATGACCGAGACCTGCAGTACGACTTTGTCGTTATATGTCTCACCCGCGCGCATGGACGATCCTCCGGTTTGCGCGCGCAGTCTATGAACGACGGTTCATGCGCATCTTGATCGTGATCAAGTCGACGGGCGAGCTCGTCGCGGACCGGGTTCGACGAAAGTCTCGATTGTGGTGAGGCCGACGGCCTGCGGCCGAAACATATGAGGCCGAAACGCACGAGGCCCGCGGATGCGGGCCTCGTGGAACCGATGTCGTGGGCGTGCGGCGCGTCTTACACGTCGCCTTCGTCCGACCAACCCTCGCGCGTACCGCGATTGAACACCGCGTCGGTCTCCAGCACCTCACCGGCCGGGACGGCGCCCTGCGCCGCCAGGCGCGCGTAGATCGGGGTGAAATCCGGGTACGTGGCGTTCATCAACTGCTCGTAGCTGTCGATGACGAAGTAGGTCTTCTGATAGCTGTCGATGCGGTAGCGGGTGCGCATGATCCGCTCCAGATCGAAGCCGATGCGGTTCGGCGCGGCGCTGTCCAGGCAATGGATGCTCTCGCCCTTGGAGCTGAGGATGCCGGCGCCGTAGATGCGCAGACCGTCGGCTTCGCGGATCAGACCGAATTCCACGGTGTACCAATACAGACGGGTCAGATTGACCAGCGCGTCCGGGCCGAGCGCGTGGGCTTTCACCCCGCCGCGGCCGTAGGCCTGCATGTAATCGGCGAAGACCGGCTCCATCAGCAGCGGCACATGGCCGAACAGGTCGTGGAACAGATCCGGCTCGGCCAGATAGTCCAACTGGTCCCGGCGACGGATCCACCACGTCACCGGGAAGCGGCGATTGGCCAGATGCTCGAAGAAATCGAGCTCCGGAAGCAGGCCTTCGACGCCGATGATTTCCCAGCCGGTCGCACCGCGCAGGGCACGGTTGAGGTCATCGAATTTCGGGATCCGGGTCGGGCTCATGCCCATCGCGCGCTGATTGCGCACGAAGACCTGGCTGGCGCGGCCCGCGAGCAGACGCTCCTGGCGCTCGAACAGCGCCGCCCAGACCGCATGGTCGTCGGCGCCGTAGCTGCTCCAGGGCTGCTCCACGATGTTGGTGGTGTAAATCGGGACGTAGCCCTTGTCCGTCGTTTGGTGCTCGACCCGGTTCGGAACGGTGTTCATGGCGGCCTCTGCGACGGGCTTGGATAGGATTCGCTCACTCTAGCGGCTGATCCGCGCAAGAATCTTGCTTTGTTGCGGCTACAGCGGCCCTCTGCGCAATAATCCGCCGAGTTTCGCGGATAATGCGCAATCTATGGCCGATCACACCGCTTCCGAACTCGATCGCATCGACCTGCAGCTTCTGGCCGAACTGCAGCGCTCCGGCCGGCTCACCAATGCCGAACTGGCCGAGCGCGTGCATCTCTCGCCCTCGGCCTGCCTGCGCCGGGTGCCGCGCCTGGAACGCGACGGCACCATCGCCGGGTATCGCGCAGAGATCGACCCGGAGCGGCTGGGGCTCGGCTTGCAGGCCTTCGTGCGGGTGCAATTGCGTCAGCACGACGCCGCCGCCATCGACGCATTCGCGGCGCTGGTGGACGCCTGGGATGAGGTGATCGCCTGCCATGCGTTGACCGGCGATATGGACTATCTGCTGCAGATCGCGGTGCGCGACCTCGATCACTTCTCGCGCTTTCTGCTCGACCGCCTGCTCAACCAGGCCGGCGTCGCCGACGTCAATTCGAGTTTCGTGCTGCGGACGGTGAAGGCGTTTCGGGGGATTCCGCTGGGGCGTTAGGCGCGGCGGAGGCGGAATTCGCCTCGTTTCGTGCGCCGTCCCGCGCACCGTCCTGCGTGGCGTCCGGCGCTTTCGATGCATCCGGTGCCGCGCGTCGCCGCGCTTTCGGCGGATACGTCGGTTCGGAGCCGTCGCTGTTGGGCTCGCCGACGGGCTTGGCGCTGCGCGCCGCTTCGTTCGGGCATTGCCGGGCGGCCGCATCGGCCAGCTCGATCGCTTCGCCGACGCTGCCCACGCCCGCCTTCACCCGCTGCGCGGCGAACGTGGACTTGAGCTTGGCGTCTACCGCCGCCAGCACCGCGTCGCGGCCGAAATCGTCTTCGTCGCACTGCCCATCGACGCGGTGCAAGCGCAGCAAGGTTTGCGCGCCGTAGGCATGCGCGCTGAACTCGCCGCTGGTCTGGTCGCAACCCTCGATCTCGATGTCCACGCGCATGCGTTTGCCGTAGGCGTACATGCTGTCGTCGTCCTTGCGCAGAATCCCGCGGATGCGCTCGGCCGAATACGCGGTGAGGTAATCCGCTTCGATCGCGAGATTGTTGTGCGCGTTCTTGCTGGTCGCGGTGAACGCGACCACGGCGATGGTCATCACCACCCATTTCGTCGCCCAAGCCGGGCCGGGCATCGCCTCGGACATCGCATCGATCCGGCTCGCGACGGCACGCGGCGCGCGTATCAAGCGCCACGACAGCGGCAACATCGTCAGCGCCAGCAGATCGCTCGCGTCCACCACCCGCGCCAACGGCCAGACGCCGAGCGCATTCCAGGCGTCGATCGCCGGCTGCGACCATGGCGATTTCCACCACACGAACGCGAGACCGACGAGCGCATGGACCGTCGTTTCCCGGCGACCGATCAACGCCGACCAAAAATACGCGAACGCGAAGAGGCCGGCGAAGTCCGACAATTTTCCGGTCAGCGCGTTATGGAACAGCGCTTTGAACCATGCGTCGTTGGCGATCAACAGCGCCAGCGCGAGCAGAAAGCCGGGGTGCAGCAGGCGCGTCGTGCGCTGCGAGAGCGAGGTCCATGGGCTTGTGCGCATCGCGTTCATTTCCCGAAACGTTCGCCGAAGAAATCGCCCTGGTTCCAGGCCGGTCGCTGCGCCGCATCGCCGATCAAGCGGCCGATCCGCGCGTTCAACCGCGCCAGCCGCGACGCGTCGCCGTACGCGATCGGCAAGCGTGCGTCGTCGCTGGGGCGATGGTAATGCTCGCGAAGATATTTGCGCAGCGCCATTTTCGGATCGCGCTGGCCGTCGGCCGACACCATGCCGCCGGTCAGGTACACCGCCGGCACGCCGGCGCGAATGAACGCGTATTGATCGCTGCGCACGAACACCGCCTCTTCCGGAAACGGGTCGGGCGACAAGCTCACGCCGATCTCGCTCGCCGCCGCGTCCAACGTCGCCTTGAGGCTGGAATGCTCCACGCCGATCGGCACCGCATCTTTGCTGGGCGCCAGCAGCACCGGCATGTCCATGTTGATGTTCGCTACGAGGGCGTTTGCGGGCACGGTGGGATGGGTCGCGAACCACTCCGCACCGAGCAGCCCTTTCTCTTCCGCGGTCACCGCCAAGAACAGCATCGAACGCTTGGGCGCGTCGGCTTTCGCGGTGGCCTGCGCGCGCAACTGCGTCGCCGCTTCCAGCAGGATTGCTATGCCCAGCGCGTTATCGAGCGCGCCGTTGTAGATCGCATCGCCGTCCACCGCGGCGCCGATGCCCAGATGATCCAGATGCGCGGAATACGCGACATAGTCCTTCGCCAGCGCGGCGTCGGCGCCGGGCAATGCGGCGACCACGTTGCGGGACTCGATCGGTTCGATGCGGGTGCGCCCGCTCAGCGCCAACGTGCCGGGCAAGGCGAAGCCTTTGAGGGTTCCCTCGCGCGCCGCGGCGAACAGTTCGGCGGCGGTGCGATCGCCGTCGGCGAAGATCAGATCCGCGGCGGCGGCGCTCACATGGGCGGTCGCGCGCAATTCCGGAAACGTAGCGATGCCCTTGCCGCCGGCATCGCGCAAACGCATGCCCGCTTTCTCCCACTGCGCCGCGCTGCGCGCCCAGGGCGCGTCGGCTTCGTCTTCGGGCGTGTTCACCATCACCGCGCCGATCGCGCCGCGTTCGACCAGCGCGCGGAATTTCTCGCGAGTGGAACTGTAGAACGCACGGCGGTCGTGATCGAACCGCGCCGGCGCGCCGGGGAACACGATGGCGATCTTGCCCTTGAGGTCGAGACCGGCGAAATCGTCGCGCTTCAGATCGGGCGCGTGCACCGCCTGCCCGACGAACACCGCAGGCGCTTCCAGGGCATGCTCGGCGGCGTCGTAGTTCAAACCGGGCAGAAACTGTTCGCGGGCGCGCAGCGCGATCTCGCGGCCGTTGCGTTTCACCGTCAACGCGCCTTCGGCCGCGCGCGTGGCCTTGAGCAACGGAACCGTCTGGAAAAAACCGCCGTTTTCGCCGGCCGGCGTCAGGCCGATCTCGCGGAAGCGCTTGGCCACGTAGTCGGCGGCCAGGTCGTAGCCGCGCGTGCCGGCTTCGCGACCTTCGAGCTTGTCGTCGGCCAGATAGGTCACATCGGCGCGGATCCGCCGTGCGCCGTCGACGTCGATCGCGGCGATGTCTTTCGACGTATCGGCCGGCGGCGGTTGGGGCGTCGCGGTCGGCGCCGGTTCTGTCGGCGCGGGCGTCTCGCGTTCGCAGCCGATCAGCCACAACGGCGCGGATATCACCAACAGCAGCACGAGCCATCGCTTCCGAAGCGGCACGGTGCGAGACAGCCCGCGGGTCATTCCAGCGCCCCCGCTTCGATCAGCACGCCCAGGGCCGCCATGGTCCAGAGCAGGAAACCCAGGAGCATCCAGATGTAGTTCGCGACGGTCAGTCGTGCATTGCCCAGGCCCTGCGGATCGCCGCAGGCCGCATTGGCGGCCTTCTGCGCCTGCAGCATCGAATACGCCAACGGCAGCAGCACTAGAACCGCCAGCCCGTCGGTGTACGGCGAGCCGATGGAACGCGACGACAGGCGGTCCATCACGTTGCTGAGGATGCTGAACACCACGAACGACGTGGCGTGCGCACCGGGCGACCATCGGTACTTCGCATCGACCCGGCCGAGCCGGAAGTCGATTTCCCGATTCAGGCTGTGCGCGAAAAAGATCTGGAAGATCGCGCGCGGCACCGGCCAGATGTCGAGCTTGTAACGCCGCTTCTGCAGGGTCCAATGCCGCCAGAACCAGTACACCGAGTACATGCCCAGCGTGGCGAAAAACAGCAACAGGAATTTCCAAGGCGCCACGACATAAAACTGGGCAGTCTCCGCCTCGCTGAGGGGCTCGGCCACGGCGGAGACGGGCGGCGCGTAAAGATTATCGTGTTCGGCGGCGGTGTCGGACATACGTTCGGGATCGTTCGGATTCCTCCAAGCATGCCCGAAAGCGGCCCATGGAACCACGGCGGAGCCCGTCGCGAGCGTATCGGCGATACTGGGCGCCGTCCGTATCCCGTGGAGATCGCATGTCGTCGTCCATCGCAACGCCTCCCGGCGCATTGGAGCGCAAAGCCCTGCTCGCATTCGCGCTGCTGGCGCTCGCGTTGTCGGGCATCGCGCCGAAAGATCGCCTCACCTGGTTTCTGGAAACGGTGTGGGTGATGATCGCGGTGCCGCTGATCGTCTGGAACTGGAAGCGCTTTCCGCTTACGCGCCTGCTGTGTTGGCTGCTGCTGGCGCATGCGCTGGTGCTGATCTACGGCGGCGCCTACACCTACGCCGAAACGCCGCTGGGGTTTTGGCTGCGCGACACCTTGGGTTTCGAGCGCAATCCGTGGGATCGCGTCGGCCACATCATGCAGGGCTTCACCCCGGCGATTCTGGCGCGCGAACTGCTGTTGCGTTTGACCCCGCTGC
>JADZBF010000521.1 GCA_020852215.1 Lysobacter sp.
GTCGATGTACGCCGATCGGTTATGCGCTGCACGGCGTCGCCGGTCTGCTCGGCTTTATCGGGTTGTTGCTGCTGCTTGCGGCTCTCGTCTATCTGGCGCATCGAGGCGTCAACGGCACGTTCGAGGCGTCGCTGCTGTGGCTGCCGGCCGTAGCGTTGGGCTTTGGTCTCGCCGGCTGGTCGCTCACCGGAATCGCGCGATCGTTGGCGAAGCGCAAGTCGTTTCGATACGACTACGCATCGCGCGTTTCGCGCTGGGTCGAGGACGGCGCCGAGCGCACGCATACCTTCGACGACTGGCAGGCCGATCGAAAACGCTGAGGCGCTATCGCGCATTCGCGAAGCGAAACCCGCATGACGGATCACGTACGACGGATGACACCATCGAATATCCGTCGACACTCATCGCACTACGCAGCCGCTCCGAGATCGAAGATCGCAGCGACGCGACGAAAACCTATCTCGAAATCGAAAACGGAGCGATTGAGCCGATTTCGTCGTCCCGGCGATTTTCAACAGCCGGAATGACGCCTAAAGAAACTCACCGACCGATTTACAGATAGGTTTTGAAGCCTGTTCAAAATCCTCGCGTCCGCCATGATTATGGCAACAGCCCTGTTTTTCGACAGCCTTTCGCACTCCGTCGCGGCTCCACGAATCGACGGCGTTTCGGGAGCCGACATCACAGTTCGGTCGCACGAGACGATCGCAGGCCGCACGAACAGCGTCCCAATCTGGACAACGGAACAGACGGCGATCTAGTCTCGCTCAGCGTCGGACGCGAGCGATAACGCGGCGCGGCGCACCTCTCGGCGAGACCGCCGAGGTCATCCACGAAATTTCAAAGGAGTGAATCTTATGTCTCGCATCACCGCAGCGCTCGCGATCGTTCTGCTGAGCCTGGCCGGCGCGAACGGCGCACAAGCGCGTCAACTCGGCAGCGTCGGCGTCATCAACATCGGTCCCTGGGAGCCCCACCACGACGGCGGTTTAACGGTCTGCACCGCCAATCTCCGCAAGCCGAATCCGAACGCACCGCCGACATGGGTCTATCATTCGGTACAAGCGAACACCGCGGCCGTCTGCTTCTCGCAAGTGTCGCAGATGCAATCGCAAGGCTGGTCGCCGAACCCGAACCCCGGCACGGGAGTCTGCACCTGCTACGGAGGCTTCAACGGGGCCGCGATCTTCTCCGGCAACGGCGGCGGCCCTATCGGCGAAACGCCGCTGTCGGCGGAAGGCGAGATTCTGTATCACCAAGGCCTTCTCGAATTGCGCGAGCGCTACAACATCCGCGGTTTCGCCGAAGAACACCAAATCCTGCTCGACAGCATCCGCGCATCGGAACCGCCGTCGGAATGACCCCTACGCTGCCGCCCTGTGGAATCCACCGGATGGATTCCGCAGGGCGCGACAGCAAGCACCCGGTCGCGTGTGGCGCCTCTTGCGTTCGCTCGACGATCCGCTCTGGCTTCGAGCGATCAGAACCACTCCGCCCGCATCTCGAACGCTGACGGATCCGCATCGCGCACCAGGCGTGCGGCGTGCTCGGCCAGCGGCAGTTCGGTGGCGAAGAAGAAGCGCGTCGCCTGGAGCTTTCCGGCGTAGAAATCGCGGTCGCTTTCGCTCGCGTCGGGCAGCGCGCGCTGCGCCGTGGCCGCTTGCCACAGCCACATCCACGCGACGACGAGATGCCCCATCGCGGTCATGTAATGCGTGGCGTTGGCGAGCGACAAACGCACCTCGCCCGCCTGCATGCGCTTGCCGGTGGCGCGCGTGGCTTCGACGACGAGCGCGGCGAGCGCGCGTAAACGCTCGACGAGCGGCCGCAGATCGTCGAACTCGGCGGCAAGCGCGCAGGTGTCGGCGATGCGTGCGAGCAACAGTTTCAGGGCTGCGCCGTCGTGCATCATCGCTTTGCGGCCGAGCAGATCCAGCGCTTGAATGCCATTGGTGCCTTCGTGGATCGGATTGATGCGGTTGTCGCGATAATTCTGTTCGACCGGATATTCGCGGGTGAAGCCGTAGCCGCCGAGCACTTGAATCGCCAACTCGTTCGCCTTCAAGGCGTAATCCGAACCCCAGGCTTTGACGATCGGCGTCAACAATTCCAGCAGCAGATGACTGTCGCGGCGCACGGCTTCGTCCGCGTCGTGCGCGCGGTCCACCAACATCGAGGCGTAATAAGCCAATGTTTCCGCGCCTTCGACATAGCATTTCTGCTGCAGCAGCATGCGCCGCACGTCGGCGTGTTCGATGATGGCGACCGGCGGCGAAGTCGGATCTTTTTGATCCGGATGCCGCCCCTGTTTGCGCTCTTTCGCGTACTGCAGCGAATACAGATAACCCGCGAGGCCTTGCAACACCGCGCCCATGCCGACGCCGATGCGTTCCTCGTTCATCATGTGGAACATGTGGGCGAGGCCTTGATGCGGCTCGCCGACGAGTTCGGCGTAGCAGTCGCCCGCTTCGCCGAATTTAAGAAACGTGTTGACGCTGCCGCGTTGGCCCATCTTGTGATTCAAACCAGCGAGCGTTACATCGTTGCGCGCACCGCGGTTGCCATCGGTCTCGACACGCCAGCGCGGCACGATAAACAGACTGATGCCGCGCACGCCCGGCGGCGCGCCGACGATTTTCGCCAGCACCAGATGAACGATGTTCTCGCCGAGCTCATGATCGCCCGCGGAAATCCACATCTTCGCGCCGGTCAAGCGATACGTCCCGTCGGCCTGCGGTTCGGCGATGGTTTTGATGTCGGCCAGCGACGAACCCGCATGCGGTTCGGACAAACACATCGTGCCTAACAAACGACCTTCGAGGATCGGCCGCATGTAGCGCCGTTTTTGTTCGTCGGTGCCGTACTCCGACAATAAATTCGACACGCCGCGCGCCAGCGCCGGATAGGCGATGGTGCCGGGATTGGCGGCGGAGAACATCGAATCGCAGGCCTGCGCGATCACGAACGGCAGTTGCATGCCGCCCGCATCGAAGTCGGCGAGCGCGGCGGCGAAACCGGCCTCGTTGTAGGCCTGCACCGCTTCGCCGATTTCAGGGATCAATTCGACCCTGCCGTCCACCATCTGCGGCTCGTTCAAATCGGATTTGCGGTTGTGCGGCAGGAATTTTTCCAGCGCGATCTGATGCGCCACATCCAGCGCGGCGGCGAAGGTCTCGCGGCTGTGCTCGGCAAATCGAGGGTATGCGCAGAGGCGATCCGCGCCGAGGACTTCGTAGAGCATGAAGTCGAGATCGCGGCGGTCGGCGATGGGGCTGGTGGTCATGCGACGGTTCCTAGCGGGCAGTGCGGCATTTCAGCACCTCCGCCGGAATCGGTCAAAAGCCAATCCGGCCGACCGCATCGATCGCGGTCGTCGCCACCGTTTCGGCCGAATCTCGTCGCGATCCGATGAATCCTGGCGATGCAGCGAACGCGCTGCGATGCGATAAGCCGTATTCGAATAAGCCGCATACGACATCGCCATCCGACGATCGAGTCGGCGGATGGCGACGATGTGCGATCAACCTTGACCGGAAACCGGAATGATGCCGCGCCTATCGACTTCTTTTCGCGTGGCGTCGTAGCGTTCTTGTTGCTCTTTCGTCAGCGCACGGCCGCTCCCGATGATTTCCTTCCACATGTTGTAGTCTTTCTTGACTCGTTCGAGATCCCACTTAGTACGATCTTCGGTTGGCATTGAATCGCTCCTTATGCGTCCATTGGATAGTGTCGCTTCCAGGAATGTCCTTAACACCGTCACCGGACCCCCTGTCCGCAGTCGTAAAAACGAGGGAAGTGGCCGAAAGCGGCCATCCAAGCGCTTACCCGCCTACGATCGATCCGTCCTTGCTCATCTCAACCGGCGCTTCAATTCGCCGATCAGCTCCGACACTTCGGTCGGCGTCAATTTCGCGAAGCGCTCGGGCAACAGACTGCGGCGCGAAGACTCTTGCACCGCCAACAATTCCATCAACTGGATGGTGTCGGCGTGTTGCGGCGGAATGAAATCTTCGATCGCTTGGCGCACATGCGCGACGCCGAAGGCCACGCCTTCGTTGCGGGCGGTATCCAGCGCGAGCAGCGCGACGGCTTCGAGGTCGGCGTTGGAATAACCGTCGAGACCGGACAGCGCATCGGTCAGCGCGGCGCCCGTGTCGCCCGGCAACGCGGCGCCATTGCGTTTCAAAATCGCGTTGACGATGCGCAGCCGATCTTCGGCGTTATCGGCGTAGAAAAACGGAATTTTACGGTCCAAACGCCCGGGGCGCTTGATATCGACGTCGAGTTTGTCCGGCCGATTGGTCATCAGGATCGTCAGCACATGCCCGCGGTTCGCCGGGTCCGACATGAAATCCTTGATTCGCGCGATCACGCGCGAGGACGTGCCGCCATCGGTTTCGCCACCTTCCCCACCGCCGCCGAAACTGCGGTCGCCTTCGTCGATGACCAAGGCGATCGGGCTCATCGCGCGCACGATGCTGAGCACGCGTTCGAGGTTGGATTCGGTGGAACCCACCCATTTCGAGCGGAAATTCTTCAGCACCACGCCGGGCAGACCCGCTTCCTTCAGGAACGCTTTGATCACGAAGGTCTTGCCCACACCCATCGGGCCGACCGCGAGCAAGCCCATCGGCGCGAGACGACGGTCGCCGTTCTTGATGGTGGCGGCGATCTTCATCAACTCTTGCTTGATCTGGTCGTAGCCGCCGACCGCGTCGAGGCCGTAGCCGGTATCGAGGAATTCGATCAAATCGCCGCAGGTGCGTTCCAGAATCTCGCGTTTGCGCGTACCGATGATGGCGAGCATCGCATCGATCGGATTTTCTTTCGTCGCGGGCGCGTTCTGGCCCAGGATCAAGAACGCGATTTCCTCGCGGGTTTTGCCGGCGGTGACGCCCGCGTACATTTCCGCGCGCTGCTTGGCGTCCGGCGCATCGCCCAGCAATTGCATCGCCAGCGCTTTACGCTCGTCTTCGGGCAATCCGGCTGCGGGTTTCTCCGCGACGATGCTGTCGATCTCGAGCAAGCGCAAACCGGCGGTGTGTTTGGCGACCAGCGCGCGTTGATCGGCGGACATATGCGGCGCCGATTGCGCGACAAGCGTGGCGCGCATCGCTTCGTCGGGCAGCGGCACTTCGATCGCGGCGATGCGCGGATTGGTGTTGAGCGAGGGGTGCAGTTCGGCGAGCGACGCGCACAGCAACACGACGATGTGATTGCGTTCCAGCAACAAACCGCTGAGCGACCAGTCGTGGAAAATTTCGAGCAACCCGCGTTCGTCGGTGCTGAGGAACGTGGTTTCGGCGTTCGGCACCAAATCGCCCGCGTGCGGCAGCACCAGCGCGACGCCTTCCGCGGCGCGCATTCGCGCTTCCAGAAAGCCAAGGTTGGCCAGCAGCGTCTCGCCCACTTCGACCGTTTTGCCCTGCGGGCCGTATTGCTTCAATCCGCCGTGACGCAACGCCAGCTCGTAGCGCTGCGGCTTCGCGGCCAGCACCGCCGTGTGCAGGAATTCCACGAACGGCAACAACTTGCCGTCGTGCGGCACGCCGTCGTGTACGTTGCCGTGCAGCAGGAACAATCCCGCTTCGCCGGCCCAATAGCGGCGCTTGAGTTCGTCGGCCCAGGCGGGCAAGGCGGCGGTGGCGAGCGTGGTCATGGCGTGAAAGTCCTGTGGAAGCGTGCGGCGCGGCGACGGCTCAGCGCGCGGGTTTGCGGCACAGCCGCAGATTGAAACGCGCGGCGTCGAGGATCGGTTGATAGGCTTCGCGCTCGGCCAACCAACCGTCGATTTCGATCTGATCGTCCGGGGTGGCCGCGTCTTTCGCCAGCGGTTCGAGCGTACGCAAACATCCGGCACGGTCGCCGCGTTTGTATTGCGTGATCGCGATATCGTTGAGCACTTCGCCGCGCTCCAGCCAATGCAGCGTTTTCGCGCAGCGCGCGGGCAGCGGCGACAGCAGCGCGTAGGCGCGGTCGTATTCTTTGCGGTCGTAATGGCGTTTGAAGGTTTCGCGGGTTTTCGCGCGCGCCGCGTCGTCGCAGCCGGACGCAGTGGCGAGGTACTCGCCCGCGAACCATGCGCGCGCGCCGCAGAACGAACGGCAACTTTCGCTGGCCTGAATCGCGATGCCGTCGCCGGTCGGTTCGAAATCGATGACGCAGGCGGGTTCGCCTTCGTAGGTCTCGAGGGTCGCGCGGCGGCCGACGATCTCGCCGTCCGCATCGCACATATGCGCGTTGGCGCCCATGGCGAACAAGGAGAATGCGTGGCGGCCGTTTTTCGGCGCAGAGACGGTCAACCGCCCCCAACCGCCTTCGGTGATGTAGTCGCCGGGCGCCGGACTCGGCTCCGCTGCGAACGCCGAAGCGCCGGCGAGCGCGGCGACGACTGCGGCGACGGAGGACCAGACGAGCACGCGCATACGGATTCCCGGGCGAAATAACCTTGGAACAACCTTGAAGCAACCTGAAACCGGTCTCGACGAACGTGCGTCGCGCATCCGCGCCGATTCGACGCGGATGCGCATGGACGGATCAGATCGTGCGGTCGCCCGCGGCTTGCCCGGCACGTTCTTTCTTCAACGCTTCGAGCTTGGCGCGCGCGGTGGCCTTGCTGCTGCCGGCCTTCAGCGCTTTCAGACGCACATCGA
>JADZBF010000522.1 GCA_020852215.1 Lysobacter sp.
GAACACCGACGACCACGCCACCGACGCCCGCCGCGGCGGCGCGCTCCGCAATCCGATGGTGTGGCTGATCGTCGGGCTGCCCGCGTTGGTGGTCGTGGCCGCGTTCGTGACGCTGGCGCTGGCGATCCGCTCCGGCGGCAGCGATGCCTTGCCCGACGACGTGAAGCGCACGGCGCAGATCCAAACCACCGACCTCGGTCCCGATGCGTTCGCGGCCGCGGAAAAGCTCTCTGCGGTGATCCGCATCGAAGAACATGCGATCGATATCCTGCCCGCAAGCGGCGAACTGCTGAAAAGCGACGAGGTGCGCAAGCGTCCGCTGCGGCTGTCGCTGCAGCACCCGACCCGCGCCGCCGACGATCGCGAATTGGAACTCCGGCCCGTCGCCCACGGCTGGCGCGCGGACGAGACGCTCGACATCAGTCACGACTGGCGCGTGCAACTCATCGGCGCCGACGAGCGCTGGCGCTTGCACGGCCGTTTGCCGAAAGCGACCCGCGCGACCTTGCTGCAGCCGGCGTTCGATGCGCAAACGACCGATGCCGCCCCGTCGGGAGCGCCCGCACGGCCATGAACGCCTCCGGCGCCACGCTCGCGCGGAACGCGGCGCGGACGGCGCTCGGCGAGCGCGAGGAACGCGCCGGTGGCGGCGCGACCGATCGTTGTTTCCACTGCGGCGAAGTCT
Source organism: Lysobacter sp. (assembly GCA_020852215.1). Taxonomy (GTDB): domain Bacteria; phylum Pseudomonadota; class Gammaproteobacteria; order Xanthomonadales; family Xanthomonadaceae; genus Lysobacter_I. The sequence goes on from JADZBF010000522.1 coordinate 686, forward strand.
TGCCTGCCGCGCCCGCGTTGGCGCAGGTCGACGGCGCGGAGCGCGCGTTTTGCTGCACCGGCTGCGCCGCGGCCGCGAGTTGGATCGTCGATGCCTCGCTGCAGGATTACTACCGCCTGCGCCAGGCCGAGGCGGCGAAAATCGACCCGGACGACACCGATTACCGCGCCTGGGATCGCGAAGATGTGTTGGTCGGGCATACCCGCGCGGTGGACGACGGCCGCGAGATCACCGTGCTCACCGACGGCATGCGCTGCGCCGCCTGTGCGTGGTTGATCGATCGCGCGCTGTGTCGCGACGAAGGCGTGCGCGAAGTGGTGGCGAACGCCGTGACCGGACGCATCCGCATCGTGTGGGATCCGCAGCGCACGCGCCTGTCGGCGCTGTTGTCGCGGCTCGCGTCGCTCGGCTATCGCCCGGCGCTGGCGACCGGGCAATCGCGCGAAGCGATGCGCCGTCGCGAACGTCGTCGTTGGCTGATTCGCCTTGGCGTGGCGGGCCTGGGCACGATGCAGGCGATGATGTTCGCCGAAGCGCTGTATCTGGACACCGCGCGGCAAATGCCGATCCCCACGCGCGATTTCTTCCGCTGGATCGCGTTTCTTGTGTCGACGCCCGTCGTCTTCTACTCCGGCTGGCCGTTCCTCGAAGGCGCTTGGCGCGAGTTGCGCGCGCGCCGCCTCGGCATGGACACGCTGGTCGCGACCTCCACGCTGCTGGCGTACTTCGCCAGCTTGATCGAAACCCTGCGCGGCGGCGTGCATGTCTGGTACGACGCCGCGGTGATGTTCGTCTTCCTGTTGCTCACCGCGCGCCTGCTGGAAGAGCGCGCGCGTGGCGCCGCAAGCGCGCAAGTCGATGCGTTGGCGCGCGCGCGCCCGGCCTTGGCGGTGCGCGAGCGCGCCGATGGCCATCGCGAACATGTCCCGCTGGAAGCGCTGGCCGCGAACGATGTGGTGCGCGTCGCCGTCGGCGATGCGGTACCGGCCGATGGTGTGCTGCTGGACGATGCGGGTTCCGGCGAAACGGCCGCGGACGGACGCAGTGCCGACGCGTCGAATGCGTCGACGCAGGCGCGGGCACAGGCGCGGGAGCTGGCGCAATCTCAGATCGCCGCATTCGACGAATCCCTGCTCACCGGCGAATCGCGCCCGGTCGGCAAACGCGCGGGCGAAGCGGTGTTCGCCGGCAGCGTCTGTCGCGAACGACCGGCGCGGCTGCGCGTGCTGCGCACCGGCGAAGACACGCGCCTGTCGCAACTCACGCGGTTGGTCGAGCGCGCGCAAGAACAACGCCCGCCGCTGGCGCAGCAGGCGGATCGCATCGCGGCATGGTTCGTCGCCGGTCTGGGCCTGATCGCGCTGGCGGTGTACGTATGGTGGCGCATGCACGAACCGGCGCGCGCGTTCGAAGTGGCGTTGGCGGTGTTGGTGGTCAGTTGCCCCTGCGCCTTGTCGCTGGCGGTGCCGACCGCGTTGACCGCCGTGCACGGCGCCTTGGCGAAACTCGGCGTGTTGGCGCTGCGCCCGGAAGCGCTGCAAGCCTTGGCGCGCGCCGATCGCATCGTGTTCGACAAAACCGGCACGCTGACCGATCGCCGCCCGCGCATCGCGCGCACCGAGGTGTTCGACGGCGATGCCTTCAACGGCAATGCATTCAATGGCAATACATTCAACGGCAACGACGCGAACGCCGCGCTCGCCATCGCCGCGGCGTTGGAACGCGACAGCGGTCATCCGCTGGCGGCGGCGTTTTCGGCCGCGGCCGCGGCGGCAGGCACGTCGCGTATCGACGATGTGGCCGATGCGCGCAGCGAGCCGGGTTTCGGTATCGCCGGTCGCGTCGCGGGCGTCGCGTATCGGCTGGGACGCGCGCACTGGGCCGCCGCGGACGATGCGCGTGCGCAAGACGACGACGATGCCGTGTGGCTCGGCGACGGTCGCCGTGCGTTCGCGCGCTTCGCGCTGGAAGAAACCGTGCGCGCCGACGCCGCGACGACCGTCGGCGATCTGCGCGCGCTGGGTCTCGCGGTGGAAATCTGCAGCGGCGATGCGCAGGCGCGGGTGGCGCAGACCGCGCGCACGCTGGGGATCGACGCGGACGCGGTGCGCGCGCGACAAACGCCGGAAGACAAACTCGCGCATGTGCATGCGCGCCAAGCCGCGGGCGAAGTGGTGGCGATGGTGGGCGACGGCTTGAACGACGCGCCGGTGCTGGCCGGCGCGGACGTATCGCTGGCGCTGGCCGACGGCGCGGCGCTGGCGCAACGCGCGGCGGATTTCGTGATCGTGGGCGATGCGCTGGGCCGTATCCCACAAGCCGTCGCCTTGGCGCGACGCAGCGAGCGCATCGTGCGCGAGAATCTGGCGTGGGCGGTCGGCTATAACCTGCTCGCGCTGCCGCTGGCGGCGGCCGGCGTAGTGACGCCGTGGATCGCCGCGGTCGGCATGGCGCTGTCGTCGCTGTTGGTCACCTTGAACGCGCTGCGGCTCGGTCGCATTCCCGCAGCGCCGCGTTCGAACCCGGCGCCCGCCCGCCCGCAAAACCGCGCTTCGGAGATCGCCCCGTGAATATCCTGCTGGCCCTGGTGCCGATCAGCTTGATTCTGTTGGGCTTGGCGATCTACGCCTTCGTCTGGGCGGTGCGCAACGGTCAATACGACGATCTGGACACCCCGGCGCTGGACATTCTGGTCGATCGTCCGCTGGAGCAACGTCCGGCACGCGAACTCGGCAACGCGACCGACGACGCGAGCGCCACCGCTTCGGCGCAAGACCCCGAC
>JADZBF010000523.1 GCA_020852215.1 Lysobacter sp.
CTCCCGAGGGCATGCTGATTTCTGTTGTTCGGTACTTGTAAACGTTTACATCGCAACCCAAAAAAAAGCCCGCTTCCCCTGTAACACCGCTAATTCCGTTTTCCGGCGCCTGCATCCCGCTTGACGGAGGTTCGCTTTCGTTCGGTGGTACGTTCGCCGCCGCGTCCGTCGTCGTCGCGTCCAACGTCTTCGCGCGCTTTCGCCACGCTGGATTCGCGCACGATCAATTCCGGCATTTGCGGCGAAAGGCGGCCGCGCACATCCCCGCCATCCTGCAATTCGAGCAGCAAGCGCATGGCGTGCGCGCCCAACTCGTCGATCTTCACGCGCATGGTGGTCAGCGACGGCACCACATAGCGCGCCAACGGAATATCGTCGAATCCGGCCAGCGCGATCTCGTCGGGGACGCGCACGCCCGCCTGATTCAGCGCGAACAAACATCCCAACGCCATCATGTCGTTCGCGGCGAAGACCGCTTGCGGACGTTCGGCGGCGGCGAGCAATGCCTGCCCCGCGGCATACCCGGAGGCTTCGCCGAAATCGCCCGGCAACACCCACGGAACCAGCGCTGCGTCCGCATCGGCCAACGCATCGCGATAGCCGCGTTGACGTTCGTAGGCATCGAAGTTGTTCGCGGGGCCCGCGATAAAAGCGATACGGCGATGGCCCGCGCTCAACAAGTGTTCGACCATCGTGCGCGCACCGATGTAGTTGTCGATGCCGAAGGCGATCTGACCCGAATCGGCGGCTTGCGAATTGATCAGCACTGCTGGTAGCGCAGCGAGATTCTCGCCGAGGAAATCCAGATCGCCGGCATGCGGCGACATCACCAGCAAGCCATCGACCCGTCCGCGCATCGCGCGCAACGCGGACGCCTGTTCTTCCGGATGGCCGTGATAGCTCGACACCAACAGATGCAAACCGCTTTCGCGCGCCACCTGATCGATGCCGCGCATCAATTCGGAGAAGAACTCGCCGTGCAGATCGGGCAACACCACGCCGATGGTGTGCGTGCGCCGGCTGCTGAGGCTACGCGCGGCATGGTGCGGGCTATAGCGCATTTCGTTGGCGACAGCGAGGACGCGACGACGCACCGCATCGGTGACGTTATCGTGACCGTTGAGCGCGCGCGATACCGTCGCGACGGACACTTGCGCCGCACGCGCTACATCTCGGATCGTCACTGTCGCCGCCATGGTTGGTCGCCGTTGGGGGAATGCCGCACGCCGCGGCGGGGGCCAATGTAACCGTTTTCAAGAAACGATGTAAAGCGTCTATCGCCGTGGCGATCTCGGAATGATTTTTTTACCTAATCGATTGATTTACATCGATATATTGAGCCCCATGCCGTGCGATTGGAAGCCCGAAAATGTGCTGCGCCGCAACATAAATACGCAATGCGCATCGCCACGCTTCGGCAGACGCGCGAATCATCGCTTCCGCGGACTCGTCGTACGGCTTGTCGTCGCTCGTCGAAGCGCAGCGACGAACGCCGTTATTCCGCCGCGCTCGCGCTGATCGACAAAGCATGAATATCCGTCCGCATCAAATCGCCCAAGGCCGCGTAGACCGCGCGATGGCGTGCGACCGGCATCATGCCGGCGAACGCAGGGCTGACGATGCGGACGCTGAAGTGGCCGTGGCCGTCCGCGGCGCCGGCGTGGCCGATGTGGCGATGGCTGTCGTCCACCACGTCCAGTTCGCTCGGTGCGAACGCGGCCTCGAGCGCGGCGCGGATCACGGCGACGCGTTTGTCGCGCGGCAAGGGGCCCACCGGCAACACGAACCCGGATTCGACGGCGCTCACGGCAACACCGCCTTGAATGGGCGCACGTCGACCCGCGCGTAGACGCCTGCCGCGACATAGGGGTCGGCGTCGGCCCAGTCGCGGGCGGCGGCGAGGGAATCGAATTCGGCGATCACGATGCTGCCGCTGAAGCCGGCCGGGCCGGGGTCTTCGGCGTCGATCGCGGGGCACGGCCCGGCGAGCAGCAGTCGGCCTTCGTCGCGCAGGGCGGTGAGTCGGACGAGGTGCGCCGATCGCGCGGCGAGGCGGCGATCCAAGCTTTGAGGCGCGTCGTAGCCTTCGATGGCGTACCACATGGGGGCGTTCCGGGATGCGCTTGGCGCGGCGGAACAGAATACCAACCGCTCGGCGCAAGAGCGCCGCATCGATCGGATCGCGGGTAGCGCTCGGATGAACCGCCGCCGGCTCGGCTGGACAGCGGGCGGCGCACGACGTACTCTTGCGGCTCATCGGACCGTTCATCGGTCGGCTGCGGCGATCGCCGCCCCCACCCGGCCCCGCCCCACTCGGCTCCGATCCCGTACCGTCGTTCACCTGCCCATCGTTCGCGGCCGCTGTAGCCGTGCATCCGATTCGATTGTCGCCTGCCGATTCGCGCTCAGCCGTTCCGCTTCCCGATCAGGATGTCGGGCCGGGCTCGCGCAAAAGGCTGCGCATGGGGCGGGACGTTCGGCGCACGGCCGTCCGCCCACGGCCACTCCGGGCGATCGACCATTCGGCCCCTCCCTCACGGGTCCGGGGTCGCCAGCGCCTCGAAGCGCACCCCACCCGTCAGCTTGCGTCGTTGTCCCTATGTCGTCGTGATGACCATCCAAACCGCGCCCGACGCGCTCGACGCGTCCGTTTAACCGGCAGACGCGTCCGCGACCGCCGCAACTCCATCGACGCCGCACTCGCTTGCCTCTCAGCAGGCGCCGCAGCAGCATGCTCCACAGCAGCATGAGATGCCGCTGGCCGTGGTGCTGGGGCAGCCGGTGCTGCAGATTCCGCAAGACCTCTACATCCCGCCGGACGCGCTGGAGATCATCCTCGAGGCCTTCGAAGGCCCGCTCGATCTGCTGCTGTACCTGATCCGC
>JADZBF010000524.1 GCA_020852215.1 Lysobacter sp.
CCGTCGACGAAGTGCTGGGCGACGATATGGGCGTCACCGGCATCCGGGTCAAATCGATACTCGACGGCAGCACCCGCGAGATCGCGATCCACGGCTTCTTCGTCGCCATCGGCCACACCCCGAACACAGCGCTGTTCGAGGGCCAACTGGGGATGAAGAACGGCTACCTCACCATCCAGACCGGCCTGGACGGCAACGCCACGCAAACGTCGGTGCCGGGCGTGTTCGCCGCGGGCGATGTCGCCGATCAGGTGTACCGCCAAGCCATCACCTCCGCCGGCTTCGGCTGCATGGCGGCGTTGGATGCGGAAAAATTCCTGGATAAGGAAAGCTGAGCCAATGCGACGTCTTTGCGCGCTGGCGCTGCTTGGTGGCATCGCGTCCGCGCAAGCCGCGCCCAATCCGATGTGCGTCGATCGGGCGACCTACGAACGTTTTTTCGAAGAGTCGATCGCCCAGATGCCGCCCGGCAATGCCAATCCGGAAATATTGAGGAAAGGTTTGTTGTCGCTCGTGGAACTTACGTTTTCCATGAAAGAATCGCTGTCGCGCGATGCCGAGCGCGGCGATATCGAAGCGCAGAGGCAAATCGCCGGAATCCGAGGCGATTGCATGCTCGATGGCGCATCCGCGGAGACGCCCGGCGATCTCACGCTCGTTCGATGGCTGCACTCGGCACCCGCGGAGGACGATCGCGCGCTGGGCGTGCGCGGGTACTTCGAGGCGCTGGGCTGGGATGGCCAGCCGGCGTCCGCGCTTCGCGCCTATCCTCATCTGCTCGCCGCCGGCGCATTGAAAGCCCCCGAGGGCGATATCGACGATCGTAAGCGCCACAATGCGGCATTCGATGCGGTGCTGTTGCGGTTGCTCGGGCCGCGACTCGAACGCGAGATGCAGGCGCTGGTCGTGAACCAGCCTGGCGAACACGCGCACGCTGCTCGAATCGAGATCGATCGTTGCGTCCCGTCGCTGACCGTTATCGAGTCCGCCGAAGCGGTCGACAAGGCGCGTCTCCAGCAGGCGTTGGACGGGATCGCCGTCTTGTTGCCCGCTGCGCCCGCGCTTTGCGAAGGACGCGCGAGGGTGCCCTTGACCTTGCACGACCGGTCGCGCTGACGCTCCGCAAGGCTGACACGATGCGCACGATCGTCGTTTCGAACCTCGGCGCCGTGTCCGCCGACGCGTGGAACAGCCTCCACGACGGCCATAACCCCTTCGTCGCGCACGCGTTCCTGTTCGGTCTCGAAGCTCACGGCTGCCTGCGCGAGGAATGGGGCTGGTCGCCACAGCATCTGACCCTCTGGCACGACGGCGAACTCATCGCCGCGGCGCCCGGTTACGCCAAAACCAATTCGCACGGCGAGTTCGTATTTGACCATGCCTGGGCACGGGCCTATGCGCATTACGGCCGCGATTACTACCCGAAATGGCTCTGCGCGGTGCCCTACTCGCCCGTGACCGGTCCGCGGCTGTTGGCGCGCGACGACGCTTCACGAATCGCGTTGTTGGACGCGATGCGGTCGATGGTGCGAGAACGCGGCTGGTCGTCGGCGCACGTCAATTTCCATCTCGACGAGGAATCGGCCGCGTTCGATGCGTCGGTATTCGAACGCGAATGGCTGCAGCGCATCGACGTGCAATACCACTGGCGCAACGATGTCGGCTGGTCGAATTTCGACGATATTCTCGCGGCGATGAATCATAAGCATCGCAAAAACATCCGCCAGGAACGTGCGAAAGTCGCCAAGGCCGGCATCGCCTTCCGCATCGCGCACGGCGACGAGGCGAGCTATGCCGACCTCGCCGCGATGCACGGGTTCTATCTGCGCACGTTCGCCGACTACGGCAATTCGCCGGCGCTGACCTTGGATTTTCTGCGCCATCTCGCGCGGACGATGCCGCGCACTCTGGTGATGATCTTCGCCGAACAGGCGGACGAGATCGTCGCCGGGGCATTGTGTCTGCGCGGCGGCGACACGCTCTACGGTCGCTACTGGGGCGCGGCGCGGATCGTGCCGGGGCTGCACTTCGAAACCTGTTACTACCAAGGCATCGACTACTGCCTGCGCGAAGGCTTGCGACGTTTCGAACCCGGCGCGCAAGGCGAGCACAAGATCGATCGCGGATTCCTGCCGACCTTCGTGCGCAGTCGTCATTGGATCGCCGACCCGGCCTTCGCCGAGGCGCTCGGTCGCTGGTGCGAAGAAGAGGCCGTCGCCGTTCGCGGGTTCGAACGCGAATTGCGCGCGCGATCGCCGTTTCGCGACCGGCCAGTCTGCGATGAGCGGACCAGCGCGACATGATCATCGAACTGCCCGCGCTCGGCCCCTCGCCCGATGCGCCGTTCCCGCCGGCCCGCCACGCGCTCGCGGAGCCCGAAGGCCTGCTCGCCATGGGCGGCGATCTGCATCCGACGCGCTTATTGAACGCCTACCGCCACGGCATTTTTCCGTGGTATTCCGAAGGCGAACCGATTCTATGGTGGTGCCCCGACCCGCGGGTGGTGTTCCGCACGGAGACGTTCAGGCTCTCGTCGCGCTTGCGTCGCGAGTTGCGCCGTAGCGCGTGGGTGGTCCACGCCGATACCGCGTTCGCAGATGTGCTTGCGGCCTGCGCCGAAGCGCCCCGGCGCGGCCAGGACGGCACCTGGATCACCCCACAGATGCGCGAGGCCTACATCGCGCTGCACCGTCTGGGTCACGCCCACAGCATCGAGGTCTTCGACCGGGACGGCCCCGGCGGCCGTTTGGTCGGCGGGCTCTACGGCGTCGCCATCGGCCAGATGTTCTTCGGCGAAAGCATGTTCAGCCTGGCGTCGGGCGGGTCGAAGGTCGCCTTCGGCGCATTGGCGCACCGTCTGCACGAGTGGGGCTGGCCCTTGATCGACGGGCAAGTCGAAAATCCGCATCTGATATCGCTCGGGGCCGAACGCTGGTCCAGACCCCGCTTTCTGGGGGATGTGCGGCGCCTGACCGAGCGCCCGGGCCGAACCGGCCCCTGGACCGAGGCCTTCGAAGGTCTGACGGCTTCGGATCTGGCCGGGGCATAAGCAGCGAACGATCCGCTCCGCGCGTCCCGGCCCGGAAGCTCCGATCCGAATCGCTTTTGCGCCGCCGGCCCCGTCGTGGCAGAATGCGCGGCTTGTTCGGGCACCCCCGCCCGTCTCCCCTACGGCAGCACAGGACGCATGGCGAAAGACGACGTCATCGAATTCGAAGGTACGGTCTCCGAAACCCTCCCGAACACCATGTTCCGGGTGAAGCTGGAGAACGGACACGAGATCATCGCCCATATTTCGGGCCGCATGCGCAAGAACTACATCCGTATCCTCACCGGCGATAAGGTCAAAGTCGAAATGACGCCTTACGACCTGACCAAGGGCCGGATCACGTATCGCATGAAGTAAGCGCCGCGCGGCGTACAGCCGCCGGTCGATCCAATCAAGAACGCGCTCACCGATCGGCTGGGCGCGTTTTTTTCGTGTGTGCGATTCCGTTAGCGGCTTGCGTGCGTTGATTTCGTGGCGCGCGCCTCGAATGCACGTCGAAAGCGGCCCGCAGCCCATTCGCCCAAGAAAAAGGCGGCCATCGGCCGCCTTTTTCGTCGCACTCGC
>JADZBF010000525.1 GCA_020852215.1 Lysobacter sp.
AAGCCGATCGCATCGACGATTACCGAGGATTGAACGCGCGCAATCCGTGGATGGCGGGCTTGATCCTGTGCATCATGGCGTCGTTGGCGGGCGTGCCGCCGTTCCTCGGTTTCTGGGCCAAACTCGCGGTCTTGCGCGCGGCGTGGCAGGGCGATTTGCGCTGGCTGGTCATCGTCGGCGTCGTGTTCGCGGTGATCGGCGCGTTCTACTACCTGCGCGTGATCCGCGCGATGTATTTCGACGAAGCCGAAGGCGAACCGCTGCAGGAACGCAACGACAATGCGCTGCGGTTCGTGTTCGCGATCAATGCCCTGGCCTTGTTGGCCTTGGGCATCGGTTGGAGCCCGATCATGGCGTGGTGCCAGCGCGCTTTCGCCTGAACGCGCATTCACGCGGGTTCCGCGCGAAGGCGATGCGAACGGCGTCGCCCTCCTGCGTTCAGCGGTTTTTTTTTCGGAATTTCACGATGCTGCGGAAACGTCGGTTCGATGGCTCGGCGCCTCAGCGGTCACGGCGAAGATGGCATCAGGCTTGCATTCGGCGGCTCGCCTCGCCATAATTCCGCTTCTGCTGCGGGGTGGAGCAGTCTGGCAGCTCGTCGGGCTCATAACCCGAAGGTCGCAGGTTCAAATCCTGCCCCCGCTACCACGTTCGTTCGCATTCGCGCGCCGGCTTTCGGGCCAGCCGCGAATCGGCAAACGGGGCTTGTCGAAGCACATGTTCCACGCTTCGACGCCGACATCCAGCGGTATCGGACAAGGGGCCCCTGCGGCCCCTTCGTCTTTTCCGGCGTCGGAAACCGCGAGGTCTCGTCGAACAGGTCGGACGCTGCGGTTTTCCTGCCACGCCCTGACGGCTTTTTTTCGAGACTGTTTTCCAGAGCGAGTGTTTCAGTAGTGCGTTCTGCAGTGCGGCTGTTCTACGGCTTTACCTTGATCGCTCTCCCTCCACGTTCTCGTACGACGCGACGCATCGACATCACCATGGCCGACAAAGCCGCCGACATCGCGACATTGCTCGCTCCGACCGTCGGGTCCCTCGGGCTCGAATTGCTCGGCATCGAGTATTTGCCCTCACCGGGCGGCGCGTTGTTGCGTGTGTACATCGACATTCCTGTCGATGCCGTCGACCCCGCCGCGGAAACGCCGCGCATGGTCGGTATCGAGGATTGCGAGTCGGTGAGTCGTGAAGTGTCGGCCTTGCTCGACGTGGAAGATCCGATCAGCGGGCACTACACGCTGGAAGTGTCGTCCCCTGGCGTGGATCGTCCCTTGTTCGCGCCGGCGCAGTTCGCGCGGTTCGCGGGCGAACAGGCGAAGGTCGCGCTGAAGCTGCCGCAGAACGGGCGCCGTAAGTTGCAGGGCAAGATCGTCGCGGTCGAGGGCGATCGGATCGATTTCGATGTGGACGGAGCGCCGTTTCAGGTGGCGTTCGACAATATCGAAAAAGCGCGTTTGGTGCCGGACTGGGTGGCGTTGGGTTTCGCGCCGGCCAAGCCGGAAAAAGGGGCGAAGCCCGGCAAAAAAGCCAGAAAAAAGCGCCCCGCGGCGGAGTGAGACGGCCGAGTCGCCAAATGCCGGCAGCATGTCGGCAAGAGGTCGGCGACGGGTCTAACCAAGACGTGAACTCAGAAAACGTGAACTTAAAGTTCTAGAGGCGTAACAGAATGAGTAAGGAACTGCTGTTGGTCGTAGACGCGGTCGCCAACGAAAAGGGCGTGCCGGAGTCGGTCATCATCGAAGCGCTGGAGGCCGCCTTGGCGACCGCCGCGAAGAAGCGCTATCACGATCAAGACGTGCTCACGCGCGTGTCGATCAATCCCAAAGACGGCAGCTACGAAACCTTCCGCCGCTGGGAAGTGGTGGCCGACGACGTGGTGATGGAGTCGCCCGATCGCCAAATCCGCCTGATGGACGCCGTGGACGAAGTCGAAGGCGTCGAAGTCGGCGACTACATCGAAGAGCAGATCGAGAATTCGGAGTTCGGCCGCATCGCCGCCCAGGCCGCTAAGCACTTGATCGTGCAGCGCGTGCGCGAGGCCGAGCGCAACCAAGTGGTGGACGCGTGGAAGGATCGCGTCGGCGAGTTGGTGACCGGCGTCGTCAAGCGCGTCGAGCGCGGCAACGTCTATGTCGATCTGGGCAGTAATGCCGAAGCCTTTATCCCGAAGGACAAGGCCATCCCGCGCGATGTCGTGCGCGCCGGCGATCGCGTCCGCGGCTATTTGTTCGACGTCCGCAGCGAACCGCGCGGCCCGCAGTTGTTCATCAGCCGCGCCGCGCCCGAATTCATGATGGAACTGTTCAAGCTCGAAGTGCCGGAAGTCGGCCAGGGCCTGGTCGAGATCAAGGCCTGCGCCCGCGACCCGGGCGATCGCGCCAAGATCGCGGTCATCGCCTACGACACTCGCACCGATCCCATCGGCGCCTGCATCGGTATGCGCGGTTCGCGCGTGCAGGCGGTGTCGAACGAACTGAACGGCGAGCGTGTCGACATCGTGCTGTGGTCGGACAACCCGGCGCAGTTCGTGATCAACGCGATGGCCCCGGCCGAAGTGCAGTCGATCATCGTCGATGAAGAAAAACATTCGATGGATCTGGCCGTCGCCGAAGAGCGCTTGGCGCAGGCGATCGGCAAGGGCGGCCAAAACGTGCGCCTCGCCAGCCGCCTGACCGGTTGGCAGCTCAACGTGATGACGGCCGATCAGGTCCAGGCCAAAAGCGAAGCCGAGCAGACCGCGGCGCGCCAGTTGTTCATGGAAAAGCTCGAAGTGGACGAAGAAATCGCCGGTATCCTGGTCGCGGAGGGTTTCAGCACGGTCGAGGAAATCGCTTACGTGCCGGTCGGCGAATTGCTGGCAGTGGAAGGCTTCGACGAGGATATCGTCGAAGAATTGCGCTCCCGCGCCCGCGACGCGTTGTTGAACGACGCGCTGGCGGTGGAAGAGGAACTGGACGAACACCAGCCCACCGACGAACTGCTGGCGCTCGAGGGCATGGACAACGAAACCGCTTTTGCCCTGGCCGCGCACGGCGTGCGGACGGTCGAGGACCTGGGCGAGTTGGCCGCCGATGAAGTGGTCGAATTCGGTATCGAGGGCTTGGACGAGGCGCACGCCGCTGCGCTGATCCTCGCCGCGCGCGCCGAAGAGATCGCCCGTCTCGAACGGGAAGGGTAAGAAGCTGCGCGGGTCGGTGCCTCGGCATCGGCCGCGCGGTCGGAAAGCCCAGTGACGATGGATCACTGGCGAGAGGCCGGATGGGCGCCGGAACCGGTTCAGGTTCCTCGCCGTCGGCGCCTATCGGCGCAGACCCATCGGCGATGCCCGTCGCGGACGATGCGGTCCCCGGGCTTCGTCGTCGCAGTAAACTAGAGTCATCACGTGTGCGGTCCGCCGCACCACCAGATACGGACACCGAATGTCGCAGCAAACCACCATCCGAAAGCTCGCCGAACTGGTCAACACGCCGGTCGAGAAGTTGCTGGAACAACTTGCCGAAGCCGGCATGAAATTCAGCGGCCCCGACCAGACCGTGACCAGCGCCGAGAAACTGAAGCTGCTCGGGTTCTTGAAGCGATCGCACGGCAAGAGCGAGACCGCCGCCGAGGATTCGGCCGGGCCGAAGAAGATCACGCTCAATCGCAACCGTAAGCAGGAAATCACGGTCGGCGGCGGCAAGAACAAGACCACCGTGGATGTGGTCGTCCGCAAGAAAGTCACCTTGGTCAAACCCGCAGACGGCGCGCAGAGCGCCGATGGCGACGACGAGCGCACGGAAATCCTGCGCAAGCTCGAAGAATCGCGCCAGCGCAATTTGGAAGAACAGCAGCGCCTCGCCGACGAAGACCGCAAGCGCGCCGAAGAAACCGCCGAGCGCAAGCGCAAGGCCGACGAAGCGGCGGCGCGCACTCGCGCCGAGGCCGAAGCGGCCGCAGCGACGACAGCGAAGCCCGCCGGCGACGGCGGCGACGCGGCGGCGCGTCCGAAGACCCTCGGTCATGGTCATGGCCACGCCAACAAACCGCCGCGCGCCGATGCGCCGCGCGTCGACGATCGTGCGGGGCACAAAAACAAGCCGAGCCGCGGCTCGCACGTCATGGTCGCCGACGTCGAGGACGACGACACCACCGCGCGTTTCGCCGGCCAGTTGCATCTGAGCCCGACCGAACGCGAGCGCCGCTCCACCGCGCGCGGCAAACCCAAGGCCAAGCGTCAGCTCGAACAGAGCCGCAGCGGCGGCGGTCAGCACGGTTTCACGCGCCCAACGGAGCAAGTCGTGCGCGAAGTCGCCATCGGCGAAGCGATCACCGTGTCCGACTTGGCGCAGAAACTCGCGCTGAAGGGCGGCGACGTGGTCAAAACCCTGTTCAAAATGGGCGTGATGGCCACCATCACCCAAACCATCGATCACGACACCGCGGTGCTGGTGGTCGAAGAACTCGGTCATAAGGCGATGCGCGCCGAGACCGACGACGCCGAAAGCGAATTGCTGGCGCATATCGAAGACCAGCAGGGCGACAAGTCGTCGCGTCCGCCGGTCGTCACCATCATGGGCCACGTCGACCACGGCAAGACCTCGCTGCTCGACTACATCCGCCGCACCAAGGTGGCCGCGGGCGAAGCCGGCGGCATCACCCAGCATATCGGCGCTTACCATGTGGAAACGCCGAAGGGCGTGGTTAGTTTCCTCGACACCCCGGGCCACGCCGCGTTCACCGCGATGCGCGCCCGCGGCGCCAAGCTGACCGACATCGTGATCCTGGTGGTCGCGGCCGACGACGGCGTCATGCCGCAAACGGTGGAAGCCGTGCAGCATGCGAAAGCCGCTGGCGTGCCCTTGGTGGTCGCGGTCAACAAGATCGACAAGTCGGACGCCGATCCGCTGCGCGTGAAGAACGATCTGCTCGCGCACAACGTGGTGGCCGAAGAGTTCGGCGGCGAGACCCAGTTCCTGGAAGTCTCCGCCAAGACCGGCCAGGGCATCGACGAACTGCTCGATGCGATCCTGCTGCAGGCCGAAGTGCTCGAACTCAAGGCCGTGTCCCATGGCCGCGCCACCGGCGTGGTCATCGAATCCGCGCTCGACAAGGGCCGCGGCCCGGTCGCGACCGTGCTGGTGCAGGAAGGCGCCTTGAGCAAGGGCGATTACTTGGTCTGCGGCGTGCAATACGGCCGCGTGCGCGCGCTGTTCGACGAAACCGGCGAGCAAGTGCAAAGCGCCGGCCCGTCGATCCCGGTGCAGGTGCTCGGTCTGTCGGGCGTGCCCGATGCCGGCGACGATTTCGTGGTGGTGGCGGACGAGCGTCTGGCCAAGGACGTGGCGCAGCAGCGCGACACCAAACGCCGCGAATCGCGCCTGGTCGCGCAGGCCGGCAACCGCATGGAAGACATCATGGCGCAGATGGGGCAGGGCGGTTCGCAGCTCGCGCTCAATCTGGTGGTCAAAGCCGACGTGCAAGGCTCCGCCGAAGCGCTGCGTCAAGCGCTCATCGGCCTGTCGAACGATCAGATCCGCATCAATCTCATCGTCTCCGGCGTGGGCGGCATCACCGAATCCGACGCCAACTCCGCGTTGGCGGCGAAGGCCACGATCATCGGTTTCAACGTCCGCGCCGATGCGTCCGCGCGCAAGGTGGTCGACGCCAACAACCTGGATTTGCGCTATTTCTCGATCATTTACGACGTGATCGATCAGGTGAAGCAAGTCGCCTCGGGTCTGCTCGGCAAAGAGATCCGCGAAGAGATCATCGGCACCGCCGAGGTTCGCGACGTGTTCCGCAGCTCGAAGTTCGGCGCGATCGCCGGCTCGATGGTCGTCGAGGGCGTGGTCAAGCGCAACAAGCCGATTCGCGTGCTGCGCGACAACACCGTCATCTTCGAAGGCGAACTCGAATCGCTGCGTCGCTTCAAGGAAAACGTCGACGAAGTCCGCAACGGTACCGAATGCGGTATCGGCGTGAAGGCTTACAACGACGTCAAGCCGGGCGATCAGATCGAGTGCTTCGAGCGTATCGAAGTCCAACGGACGCTATAAGCGTCCTTTGGACGGGAATCGGGAATCGAGAATGGGGAATCGGAACAGCGGTTCCCGTCCATCGTCGAACATCCTTGCTTTTAACGATTCCCGATTCCCCATTCCCGAATTCTCGATTTCCGGCTTTGAAAAAATCCTTCCACCGCACCGATCGCATTTCCGCCCAGCTCCGTCGCGAGTTGGGCACGATCGTGCACGCTTTGGTGCGCGAACACGGTTTGCCGTCGGTCAGCGTCTCCGATGTGGAAGTGACCCGCGACATGGCGCATGCCAAGGTTTTCTTCACCGCGCTGCAATCCGAGCGCGCGAAAGAAGCGTTGAAGGGATTGAACGAATTGGCCCCCGAAATCCGCCGCGAATTGTCCCTCGCGGTGCGGATGCGTCATACCCCGGAATTGCATTTTCAGTACGACGATTCGGTGGATCGCGGCGAACGTATCGACAATATTCTGCGCGATCTGAACACTGAGTCGTAGGGTGCGCCCGGGCGCACCGGCTCTTCGATCGGACGCAGTGTGTCCGGGGCCGCGGAATCGTTCGAAGATATGCGGAGCGCTTGGCGGCATCTTTGAATCGGCGTGGGTGGGCTCGCGGTCTTCGTTAAAAAAGCCGGTGCGCCCAGGCGCACCCTATACACCGGCGCGATAAGGCATATCATCCCGCGATGGCTCAGGCCCCGAAGAAAACCTTCCGCAAACTCGACGGCATTCTGTTGCTCGATAAGCCGCAGGGCCTGAGTTCGAACCAAGCGCTCCAGCGCGTGCGGCATCTGTTTCGCGCCGAGAAAGGGGGCCATACCGGCAGCTTGGATCCGCTCGCCACCGGCCTGCTTCCGATCTGTTTCGGCGAGGCGACGAAGATCGCGGGCGGCTTGCTCGGTGCGCGCAAAGCCTACGACACCGTCGCGCGCCTGGGCATCGTCACCGACACCGACGACGCCGAAGGCCAACCCCTGCGCGAACGCGCGGTGGGCGCCTACGACATCGAAACGATCGACGCCGCGCTGCGCGGCTTGACCGGTCGCATCGCGCAACGTCCGCCGATCTATTCGGCGCTCAAGCGCGGCGGCGAGCCGCTGTACGCCAAAGCACGTCGCGGCGAGAGCGTCGAAGTCGATGCGCGTGAGGTCGATGTCCATCGCTTCGATTTGACCTCCGAAGCCGATCTGCTCGATGGCGGCGAGCCCCTGTTGCGCCTGCATGTGGAATGCGGCTCCGGCACCTACGTCCGCAGTTTGGTGCGCGACCTGGGCGAAGCTCTCGGCTGCGGCGCGCACGTAGCCGAATTGCGCCGCCTGTGGGTGGACCCGTTCCGCGACCCGCGGATGTGGACGTTCGATGCGCTGCAGGCCTTGGCCGAACGCGATGAGCGCAGCCTCGACGCGTGCTTGTTGCCGTTGGAAGTCGGCTTGGTCGGGTATCGGCGCGTCGATCTCGGCGCCGATGCCGTTCGCCGATTCGGGCAGGGGCAACGGCTGAAACTGTCCACGCAAAGCGCCGCGGGCGCTTGCGCGGTGTTCGACGGCGAAGGTCGCGCGCATGGCTTGGCCGAAATCGACGAACACGGCATGCTGCTGCCGCAGCGCATCTTCGTTTCGCATCCGTCATGAAGGAAATTCGAATGAAACGTTTTATCCGCCGACCGCTTACCGCCTTGGCGCTCACGGCCGCGCTGTGCATCGCGAATGCGGCGCCGCTGTGGGCCGCGGAGCTCACGCCCGACGCCAGCCCGGAAGCGGTGCTGCAAGAATCCTTCCGCCGCATGAAGGCCAGCGAGTGGGTCTCCGCCGCGGATGCCTTCGATCCGGCCGCGCTGAAGCAATTCCGAGAGATGCTCGCGCCTATCATCGAATCCGACGATAGCGCCGGCGTCGTGGCCATGTTCTTCGGCGACGACGTGACGCCCGCCTCGCTGAAATCGATGAGCGATCAAGCGTATTTTGCCGGGATGATGTCGAGCATCATGCAGACTGCGGGCGGCTCGCTGGACAGTCAGGAGGTGCTGGGCGGCGTGGCCGAAGGGCCGGACCGCATGCACATGGTGGTGCGCAACAAAGCTGCGGCGATGGGCATGACGATCACGCAGATGGAAGTGGTGACCCTGAACAAGACGCCCCAGGGCTGGCGTCTGGCGCTCAGCGGCAAGATGGAAGGGATGGCGCAGGCGTTGAAGCAACTCGGCGGGAAGCCAAGGTCCGAATCGACGGACGCCAAGGACTGAAGCGCGCGGCCTGCCGTTCATACGCTTTCGCGGGTCCGGATCGCCCCTGACGGCTGTCGTGGCGGCGTCCTGGGCGCCAACGAAGCGCCTGAACGATCGTTTTCCTGGCGCGGAAACGGCGGAGTCGGCCGAATCAGGGTGCGGATGCGCCTTGGCCGGTCTCGCGGGCGATGCCATGGTTTCCTTTTCGCGACGGTCTCGGTCCGGCGCATCGTCGCATCACGCCTTGTTGGGTATGGACGCGCGGGCTATAATCCCGGGGCTTTCCAGGGGCCTTCCCCGGCGAGCTTCCTTTCCATCCAGGCGGCCCAGGCGGTGCCGTCGCGAGCCGCGCTCGATTCGAGCGATTCTCGCGCCGCGTTCCTGCCGTTCCCGCGTCTAGAGGCTTTCCATGTCCATCGATTCCGCTCAAGTCATCGAAGCGCATAAGCGCGGCGCCAACGATACCGGTTCGCCGGAAGTGCAGGTCGCCCTGCTCACCGCGCGCATCGTGCAGTTGACCGACCACTTCAAGGCCCACAAGCAGGACCACCACAGCCGTCGCGGCCTGCTGAAGATGGTCAACCGTCGTCGCAGCCTGCTCGACTATCTGCATCGTAAAGATGCCGACCGCTACAAGGCTCTGATCGAAAAACTCGGTCTGCGCCGCTAAGCACCAGACCCACCGCGGCGCAGCGATGCGCCGCGGTTTCGTTTTCGGGAGCCGGAAGTCGTTCGTGGTTTCGTTCGACCGCCGTCGGTTCCGCCGCTGGCCTTTTCGAGCTTCACCATCCATCGCGCCATTCGATCGGCGCATGACCAACAAATTTCATTCGTTCATCGCGTCACGGCCGCATTGCGCGGCCACCCGGCTCGGGGCAGGGGCTTCGGTCGGTTCATCGTCAAGTTTTTTCGAGGACATTCCAACGTGGCAAAAGTGACCAAGAGTTTCCAATACGGCAAGCACACCGTCGTGCTCGAAACCGGCGAAATCGCCCGCCAAGCGGGCGGCGCGGTAATGGTGTCGGTCGAAGGCACCGTGGTGCTGGTGACCGCCGTCGCCGCCAAGACCGCGCGCGAAGGGCAGGATTTCTTCCCGCTCACCGTCGACTATCAGGAGAAGTTCTACGCCGGCGGCCGTATCCCGGGCGGCTTCTTCAAGCGCGAAGGTCGTGCGACCGAAAAGGAAACCCTGATCTCGCGTCTGATCGACCGTCCGATCCGTCCGCTGTTCCCGGAAGACTTCCGCAACGAAGTCCAAATCATCGCGACCGTCATGTCGATGAATCCGGAAGTCGACGGCGATATCCCGGCCTTGATCGGCGCTTCCGCTGCGCTCGCCCTGACCGGTGCGCCCTTCGACGGCCCGATCGGCGCTGCGAAGGTCGGCTACAAGAACGGCGAATACCTGCTCAACCCGACGGCCGCCGAACTGGCCGATAGCGACCTCGAACTCATCGTCGCCGGCACCAAGAACGCCGTGCTGATGGTGGAATCGGAAGCGAAGGAACTGTCGGAAGAAGTGATGCTGGGCGCGGTCGTGTTCGGTCACAAGCAGATGCAGATCGCGATCGACACGATCAACGAGCTCGTCGCCGAATCCGGCAAGCCCAAATGGGATTGGCAGGCGCCGGCGAAGAACGCCGCGCTCATCGATGCGCTGAAAGCAGCGATCGGCGACCGTCTGGGCGCCGCCTTCCAGATCCGCGACAAGCTGGCCCGTCGCGATGCGATCTCCGCGTTGAAGAAGGACGTGATGGCGGGTTTGGCAGGCGCCATCGAAGCCAACGGTTGGAGCGCCGCCGAAGCGTCGAAGGAATTCGGCGAACTCGAATACCAGACCATGCGCGGCTCGGTGCTCAGCACCAAGGTCCGCATCGACGGTCGCGCGCTCGATACCGTGCGCCCGATCGCCTCCAAAGTCGGCGTGCTGCCGCGCGTCCACGGCTCGGCGTTGTTCACCCGCGGCGAAACCCAGGCGATCGTGATCACCACGCTGGGCACCGCGCGCGACGGCCAGATCATCGATGCCGTCTCCGGCGAGTACAAAGAACACTTCCTGTTCCATTACAACTTCCCCCCCTACTCGGTGGGTGAGGCTGGCCGCATGATGGGCCCGAAGCGCCGCGAGATCGGTCACGGCCGCCTCGCCAAGCGCGGCGTGTTGGCGGTGATGCCGACCATGGAAGCCTTCCCGTACACCATCCGCGTGGTCTCCGAGATCACCGAGTCGAACGGCTCTTCCTCGATGGCGTCGGTCTGCGGCAGCTCGCTGGCGCTGATGGATGCCGGCGTGCCGATCTCGGCGCCCGTCGCCGGTATCGCCATGGGCCTGGTCAAGGAAGGCGAGAACTTCGTCGTCCTGTCCGACATCCTGGGTGA
>JADZBF010000526.1 GCA_020852215.1 Lysobacter sp.
CGGCAACTCGCAGGCCACCGAGCAGTTCTACGTCCAGCGCATCGGCGCCGACGACTTCATGAAAAAACCCTTCTCCCGCGCCGAAGTGTTCGCGCGGATCGAGCGCTTGGTCGACGACGACGGCATTCCGCGCCGAGGCTCCGCCTTGGCGGCGAGCCAAGCTGCGGCAGCAGCGGCGACGGCGGCGACCTAAGCGGCTTCCTCAGCCGACTTTCGAGCGACTTCGTTCCCATCGCGCATTTCGCGCTACGCACCGGAAACCGACCGCGGCTGCTTCATAATGCGCGCCCGGGCCGCATAGGCCGACGAATCGACTCGCCGACGCGCCCGAAGCCGCGTTCGTCGCCGGTCGAGCCTACTTTCCGCACGCGGACCCGCGATGACCGTTCACTCCCCCGCCGGCGACGCCGCGCGCCGCACCGCTTGGCTGCAACTGCACTTCTGCGTGCTGCTGTGGGGATTCACCGCGATTCTCGGCAAGCTGATCAGCTTGCCCGCCCTGCCCTTGGTCTGGTGGCGCATGCTGCTGGTGGCTGCGGTGCTGCTGGTGCTGCCGCGCGTGCTTCGTGGCATCGGCGCGATGTCGCCGCGTTTGCGCTGGAGTTATGCCGGCGTCGGCGCCTTGGTGGCGCTGCATTGGCTGACGTTCTACGCCGCGATCAAACTGTCCAACGCCTCGGTGGCCGCGACCTGCATCGCCCTGGGCACCGTCTTCACCGCCTTCGTCGAACCTTGGTTGACCGGCAAACGCCTGTCGAAGCGCGAGGTCGCGCTCGGCATCGCGGTCCTGCCCGGCGTCGCGCTGGTGGCAGGGGGCGTGCCCGACGGCATGTTGCTCGGCATCGTCGCCGGCACGGTCTCGGCGTTGTTCGTGGCTTTGTTCGGCTCGTTGAACAAGCGTCTGGTCGCGCACGCCGACCCGCTGAGCGTAACCGCATTGGAAATGGCCGCCGGGGTCGCGACATTGACGCTGGTCGCGCCGCTTTCGGGGCTGCTGGTCCCGGCGTTCGGCGGCAATCCGTTCGCGCTGCCGACCGCCCACGACGCCTTTTACCTGGTGCTGCTGGCGATGGCCTGCACGCTGGTGCCATTCGTGCTCGCGTTGCTCGCGCTGCGGCATCTGAGCGCCTTCGCCACGCAGTTGTCGGTGAACCTGGAGCCGGTCTACACCATCGTGCTGGCCGCGCTGCTGCTGGGCGAACAGCGCGAACTCACGCCTCGGTTCTATCTGGGCGTCGCCATCATCCTGGCCGCGGTGCTGATCTTTCCGCTGCTGACCCGGGCGCCACGCGGAGTGCGGTCCGAGCGCGACGCGCGCGACCCGGACCGCTCGGTCTCTGTCCCAAACGACCCATCCTGATCTGCCGGGACGGCGCTTTCGCGGGGCTTCGCCGGATTTTTCGCCGTTTGTGGCAGTCTAAGCCCCCGTTCCGACGCCTCGCCCCGCTTTAGCCCCTTCCCTCATCGCCGAGCCCGCATGTATCTGGAGTACTACGGCCTCGAACAGGCGCCGTTCTCGATCACGCCCGACCCGCATTACGTGTTCCTCAGCGAACACCACCGGGACGCGCTGGCGCATCTGTTGTACGGCATTCGTCAGGGCGGTGGCGGCGGTTTCGTGCAGCTCACCGGCGAGGTGGGCACCGGCAAAACCACGCTCAGCCGGCTGCTGCTGAATCAATTGCCTGAAGGCACGCAGGCGGCCTTGGTGTTGAACCCGCGACTCGATCCGCTCGAGTTGATGGAAACCATCTGCGAAGAATTGGGATTGCGGCCCGGCGCGGCAGTGCCCGCCGCAACTGCTGCAACCGCCACGCCCGAATCCATCGAAGCCGCGCCCGCCGAAGCCGCGCCGCCGCCCGACACCGCATCGAAATCCGGTAAAGGCAAAGCCGCGGGCAAACGCAAACGCGCCGTGCCGGCCAAAGCGCGAACCGCCGTGCGCACCAGCGCCCCCCGCAAAAGCGCACGCCGCACGAAACCGACCGCGAAAGCGCTGTATGACTTGCTCAGCGCGCATTTGCTGCAGGCCTACGCGCGCGGCGAACGCGTGGTGTTGATCGTCGACGAAGCGCAGAACCTGTCGACCGAGGCTTTGGAACAGATCCGGTTGTTGACGAATCTGGAAACCGAAACGCAGAAGCTGCTGCAGATCATCCTGATCGGCCAACCCGAGCTGCGCGAGATGCTGATGCGGCCGGAACTGCGGCAACTGGCGCAGCGCATCACCGCGCGCTATCACTTGCCCCCGCTGGACGAAGCCGGTACCGATGCGTATCTGCGCCATCGGCTCACCACCGCAGGCGCGCGCCGCTTCCCGTTTTCGGCCGAAGCGGTGCGTCGCGTGCATCGTCGCAGCGGCGGCGTGCCGCGTTTGATCAACGTTATCGCCGAACGCGCCCTGCTCGCCGGCTTCGCGCACGATCTGCTGAGCATCGACGGCAAAACCGTCGATCGCGCCGCCGACGAAGCGCTTGCGCCGACCGCCGCAGACGCCGCGCCGCGCAAGCGTTACTGGCTGCAATTCGCCGGGCTGGCCGCAACGATCGCCGCATTCGCGTTCGCGTTCGCGTTGACGCGCCTGCCGGCATCGGATTCGCCGACGCGCACGCACGATGCTGCAGACACGCCGTCGACGAATGCGAAGCCGCTGAATCCTGCATCGTCGTCGGTCTCGCCTTCGACAGCCTCCGCAAATACGGCGACAACGGCGAACCGCAGCAACGACGTCATCGGCGCCGACGCTTTGCTGCAGGCGCTGCGCGCGGCTTCCGCCAAACCGACGCGGGAGTGGTCGCCGCTGCTCGCCGGCTGGAACGCGCCCGCCGCGCTGCGCGAAGTGTCGGCCGATGCCTGCCCGGCCGTGCCGGCGCCCGGTTGGCGCTGCCTGCGCAGCCGCGCCACTCTCGATCAACTGCTGCGGATCGATCGCCCGGTCTTGTTGCGGCTGCGCGCCGAACCTCACGCGGCTTGGGCGCGCTTGATCGGCGCGAACGATCGTCGCGTTCGGCTCTCGCTCGACGGTCGCGTGCTCGACGTGGATCGCGTCGCGTTGTCCAGCGTGTGGAACGGCGAATTCCTGGCGATTTGGCCGTCGCCCGAACGCTTGGAAGCGCGTTACGCCGCGCACGAACCCGCGGCCGTCGAGTGGGTGCGCGCGCGTTTGCCCGACGCCGCGCGCGGTGGCGATCTCGACGCGACTTTGCGCGCGTTCCAAACGCGATACGGCTGGCCGGTCGACGGCGCATTGCGTGCGGAAACGCTGTTCGCGCTCGCCGCGAGCCGCGCGGGCGCGCGCTTGTCGGTTCTGCCCAATTCGAGTCTGCCTGCTTCCGCTCCCACAACTTCCGTCGCGGAGTGAACGATGTCGATCATTCTCGACGCCCTACGCAAATCCGAAGCCGCCCGCCGCCGCCATCAGGCGCCGGAATTGTTCGCCGAGATGCACGATCGCACGCCCGCATCGCGCGCGCGGACGCGATGGCCGGTGTGGATGCTGGTCGGAATACCCGGACTGGGCATCGGCGCGCTGGCGGTCGCGTTATGGCTGATGACGCGGATGGCGACGACGCCGTCCGCAACATATCCGCGAAACGCGGCGGGCGACGCGAGCGTTGTCGATGCGACGGCTGTCGATGCTTCCGCGGCCGACACAGTCGGCACGAACGCCGATATCGATACCGCTTCGGAAACGATGACTTCGCCGCTCGATAGACCGCTCGATGCGCCGAACGGATCGGCAACGGCAGCGGCGACGCAAACCGATCGTGCGCCTGCCGTGGCGCAGCCTGTGGTACCCGCGGCTGATGCGCCGACCCGCGCACCGCCGATCGCGCCTTCCGTCGCCGCACCCGTCGCAACACCGTCGATCCCCGCGCCGCCAAAACCCGCGACGGTGCCTATCGCGTCGCAAGACACCACGGCGGTCGCGGCGACGACCGAAACCGCATCGCCGCCGGCGTTTCGCAGTCCCGGCAACGATGCGCCGATGGCGCTCGGCGATCTCGACGCCGACACCCGCAAACAGCTTCCGCCGCTGAAACTCAGCATGCACATGTGGCACGACACCCCGGCGCAACGGTTCGTGATTCTCGACGGCCAACGTCTGCGCGAAGGCGACGTGATCGGCGATGTCGTGGTGCAGCGAATCACCCGCGATGGCGCCACATTGTCCTGGCGCGGCACGGCGTTGAAGATCGAGTGGCGCTAGAGCATTTTCGGTTTAAGCGGTTGCGGGTTTTTGACCTCGTATAGCAGCAAGCCACAAGGATATTTCCAGACCCATCGGGCGGCGGGCAGGACGCCCGCCGTTTTTCGATAGCGATTCGGCTGCGGGATTGATTTGTCGGGGAAAAGTGTTTTCTTTTGCCTGCTTTTCTTTGACTCACGCCATCCTGGCGCTCGCCCTTCGGGCCGCCGGCGGCGTTCGCGCGCGCTCCTGCGCGCGCAGTGCACGAGCAAAAGAAAAGTAGGCCGCGCGCAAGCGCGAGAGCACTTGATCTTAGAGCCTGTTCAAAATCTTCCAGCGGGGGTGTCGCCCCCCCTTCTCCCCGCAAGCGGTGCGTGTTCTTTTCCTTCTCCCCGCAAGCGGGAAACATGCCTTTTCCCTTCTCCCCGCAAGCGGGGAGAAGGTGGCGCAACGTGCCGGATGAGGGGCAGGCGGTACGCTTGATTCGCGTGCTTCCAACCGGGCGCATCAAGCCGTACGAGACAGGCGCCCCTCACCCGGCCTTTGGCCACCCTCTCCCCGCACGGCGGGGAGAGGGATGAAGGAAGGTACCGGC
>JADZBF010000527.1 GCA_020852215.1 Lysobacter sp.
CGCAGCCGTGGGCCTGCGGGTGCGCGGCGAGCATCTGTTCCGCCAGCGTCGTCCCGCTGCGCGGCATACCGACCACGAACAGCGGTCGCTCGTCATGCAAGGCTACGCCGCGCAACGACGCCAGCGTATCCGGCGTGAAAGCCGCGATGGCGGCGTCGATTTGAGATGCGTAGAGGTCGCGCTCGAAACCGCCGTCGTGCGCACGACGCAAGCGATTCGCTGCGCGCCAATGCGTCGCGGCGGCGGCGTAGTCGCCTGCGCTGTCGGCGCGCTTGCCGAGCGTGTGATGCAAGAACGCCTGCTGCATCTCGGGCAAGCGACCGGCGGCGAGCAAGGCCTCGGCTTCATGCACCAGCGCGTCCGGCGCCGCATCGCGCGCCAATGCGATCGCCGCGCCGAGCGGATCGGCCCACTCTGGTCGCAGCGCGCGTGCGCGGGCATACGCGGTCTGCGCCTGCGCGGCATCGCCCAAATCTTCCTGCACCCAGCCCAATTCCATCCACAGCGAGGCATCGTCGGGAAATCGGGCGAGACCTGCCTGCGCATGCCGCAACGCGCGCTCGGGCGCGCCAGTGCGACGCTCGCATTGCGATAAGCGCAGCGGCAAACCGGGATCGTTCGCAACCTGCGTCGGATTCGCCGTATTCGCGGCCGCGATGCGTTCGTACAGCGCCAGCGCCTCGGCGTAATGCTCCAGGGCGTACTCGGTTTCCGCCAGCGCACGCAGGATCTGCGGATGCGCGGGCGCCAACGCGTACGCGCGACGCAGCGTCGGCAAGGCCTTGGCATCGCGCTGCGCGGCGTAGAGCGTGGTTCCCAACAGGAACCACGCCTCGACGCCATCCGGCTGCAGTCGCGTTGCCTCTCGAAACGCATCGATGGCCTCGTCGGTGTGTCCGGCAGCGCCGTATATCTGCCCCAGCGCCACGCGCAACGCCGCGATCTGCGGCGCCGCTTCCACGGCGCGACGCATCGCTTCGATCGCCTCCGCATGCCGCCCCGTGGCCTGCAACAACGCCGCATGCGTGTGATGCAGCTCGGGCGCGTGCGGCGATTCGGCGATCAGCGCGGACAGCATGCGCTCGGCTTCGCCGAAGCGCGATGCGCGCAGCAAAGCGTGAACGCTGTCGAGCGAACCTTGAAGGCTCATCGATGCATCGCCCTGCATGCGTCAGTAGGCGCACGCAACGGCGCATGCGGCTGTATGCGAATCACGGCCGACTCGATCGGTCAACGACGACCGCATGCGTACCCACGACCAATTCGTGGAGACAGCGACTGTCAGCGGGGGAGACACCGCGACGAGGCGCCCGACAGTCGTTCTCTTGGTTCATCGTCGATCGAATTCGTACTAGCGTCGGACCACGCCGGAGACGAAATCGTCTTGCTCAGCGCGCGTTGACGACGCGGGTACCGGCAATCAGGTCGTGCCCGCATCTGCGATCGCTGCGGAAAATCATCAGCACATTGACCAATGCGATGAGACCGCCCACGAACGGGATCAGGTTCGCCAATTGCATCGGCAAATAACGCAAACCGGCCAAGCGGGCGAAGCTGGGTTTTCGCCCCTGCAAATCGACGATCTTTATCTTGAGAATGCGTTTACCCCAAGTTTGCCCGCTGGCGCTCAAGGGATAACCTTGAACCAAATAGAAGATCACGGTGCCGATCACACCCCACTTGACCTGTTCGAGCAGAGACACTTGTTGGCCACGCATAGCCGCCTCCATGACCATATCGAAATATCCGCCCACGAACATGACAGGCAAGACGATCAGCATCATGAGAACGACATCGATCAAGGCCGCGCCCAGGCGCTCGCCCAAACCGGCGAGCTCGGAATCGGAGTCGGTGCCGACGATCGGGGTCTGCGGGGCTTCATAAGGATTGCGTTCGTTCATGCGTCGGTTTCTCTCGATCTCAAGTGCGCGGCAAGGTCACGCCGGTCTGGCCTTGGTATTTGCCGCCGCGGTCGCGATAGGAGGTTTCGCAGACTTCGTCCGACTGGAAAAACAGCATTTGCGCCACGCCTTCGTTGGCGTAGATGCGCGCCGGCAGCGGCGTGGTGTTGCTGAATTCGAGGGTGACGTGCCCTTCCCATTCCGGTTCCAGCGGCGTCACGTTCACGATGATGCCGCAGCGCGCGTATGTGCTTTTGCCGAGGCAGACGACCAACACGTCGCGCGGAACGCGGAAATATTCGACAGTACGCGCCAAGGCGAAGGAATTCGGCGGAATGATGCACACGTCCGACTCCACGTCGACGAAACTGCCGCTGTCGAAATGCTTCGGATCGACGATGGTCGAGTTGATGTTGGTGAAGATCTTGAATTCGCGCGAGCAACGCACGTCGTAACCGTAGCTGGACGTGCCGTAACTGACGATGCGCTGGCCCTCGGCCGAGTGTTTGACCTGGCCGGGCTCGAACGGCTCGATCATGCCCTGCTGCTCGGCCATCCGGCGGATCCAGCGGTCGCTTTTGATGCTCATGCCTGCGTTCCTGGGGCGGATGCGCCCCGCGAGGCGGGCATTCTATCGGGTTTGAGCCTCCCGAAAAACGAAGGCCCGGCGGTCGCCGGGCCTTCGTCGAAGCTCGAAACGAAAGATCAGAAGCCGCTGGCGTTGAGGCGACCATTGGTGGACACCTTACCGTTGCACGAGGCGGTCGGCGTGGCATTGCCCAGAATCGCCGACTTGATGTTGGCGGCGCTGGCGCCCGGATGCGACGAGGCGTAAAGCGCGGCCGCGCCGGTCACGTGCGGCGTCGCCATCGAAGTACCGCTGTAGCTGGCGTAAGCCGCAGTCAAAACACCTTTCACGCTCTTGGGAACAGTGGAATACACGCCCGAGCCCGGGGCACAGATGTCGACGGTAGTCGCGCCGTATTGCGAGTACGAAGCGAGCGTGCCGTTGCTGGCCAACGCGGCGACCGCGATGATGTTCGCGTTCGGATAGTTCGACGGATAGCTGGCCGTGGCATCGTTGTTGGTGCCGGCATTGCCCGCTGCGGCGATGAACAGAATGCCAGCGGCGTCGGCGCGCCCGATCGCGTCCTGCAGGCCCTGCGAGAATCCGCCACCGCCCCACGAATTGTTGGTGGCCACCAGGTTCAGGTCGTGGCGGATCTTCAGGTCGGTGATGTAATCGACCGACAAGATCGCATTCGCCGTTGAGCCAGAACCTTCCAGGAACTTGGCGCTGATCATCTTGACCGTGGGGCAGATGCCGATGATGCCCTGGGAGTTGGCACGTGCACCGATGGTGCCGGACACATGTGTGCCATGGTCATCAGTGGTGCCATCAAAAGTGGTCTTGTCGTTGTGCAGGAAATCCCAGCCGGTCACGTCGTCGATGTAGCCATTGCCGTCATCGTC
>JADZBF010000528.1 GCA_020852215.1 Lysobacter sp.
AGCACTTTCGGCAACGCGGATTTCATGCGCTTGCCTTCGCCCGCGGCGAGAACGACGACGTGAAGGGGGGCGGTCATGGGCGCTCCAGAAATCCGGGTTCGACGCATTTTAGTGCATGGGTCCGCTCACCGCTTCGCGCGGCGCCCGCGTTTGCGTACGCGGCTCGCTGCTACGATGCGACCCGGTTCCGCTTTCCGCCGTTCGCCCTCCCCCATGTCCGCCGACACCGCCATCGCCGATGCGCTGCCCGCTTCCCGCGCTTCGCGGTGGCTGGTGGCTGCGGGCGTCGCCGCGACGCTCGTCGGTCTCGTCGGTCCCGGCGTGTGGCGCGAACTGCCGGCCGAGCGCTTCGCGCTGTCCCTCGCGCTCGCGGCGCTGTCGCTGCTGGCGGCATGGCCGCTGCGGCGTTTCCTGCAGTGGTCGAACGCGACGGCGCTGGTGACGGTATGGGCGTTCGCGCTCGCGATCTACGTCGGGCCTTTGCCCTTGGCGGCCGCGGCCTTGCTCGCGTTGGCCGCACTGGCGATCGGCCTCTACGCCGTGCCGGCGACATGGCATGGCCGTGTGCCGATCGCGACCGTCGTCGGTTTGGTCGTCGTCGCCGGGTTGGTGGGCTGGGTCCTCACGTTGCCGATTTTCTTTTGGTGGCTGTGGCTGCCGTTGTGGCTGTCGATCGTGTTCCTGCGACGCGCAGTACTCGCCGACGCGCTGCGCACGATGCGCGCGCAATGGCGCGACGCCGTCGCCGGCGCGCCGCGGGCCGCCGCCGCGGTCGTGATCCTGCTCGGCCTCGCCAGCACCGCCTGCTGGATCCCGGCGATGCAACTGGACGACATCGGCTATCACTTGAACCTGCCGACACAATTGATGTCGCAGGGCCACTACGCGCCGCAACCGGCGTATCAGGTGTGGTCGTTCGCGCCTTGGGCCGGCGATGTGTTGCACGGCTTGGTATTCGTGTTGGCGCGACGCGAAGCGCACGGCGCGCTCAATGCGTTGTGGCTGATTTTGGCCGCAGGCGCAGCGTGGTCGGTCGCGCGCTCGCTCGGTGCCTGCGCACGCGAACGCTGGGCGGCGGTGGCGCTGTTCGCGAGCCTGCCGCCGCTGATCTGGATCGCCGCCGGTATGCAAACCGAACTCGCCGCGACCGCGGTGTTGCTCGCGTTCGCCGCGGTCGTCCTCGCGCCGAGCGAAGGCCGCCTCGTCGCCGGCGCGGCGCTGTTCGCGGGCTTGTTCGCGCTGAAACTCGTGCACGGTTTCTCCGCGCTGCCGTTGCTCGCCTACGCCTTATGGCGACACGGCGCCTCCGTGCGCGGCACGGCGCTCGCCGTGGGGATCTTCGCCGCCTTGGCCGCATCGAGTTACGCGCAAGCCTGGTTCGTCACCGGCAATCCTCTGCTGCCGATGTTCAACGATGTCTTCGCCTCGCCGTATTTCCCGCAGGCGCAATATCGAGACGATCGCTGGTTCGCGGGCGTCGATGCGGCGTTGCCTTGGCGGTTGATCTTCGACACCGATCGTTATGTCGAAGCCTGGGACGGCGGCTTGGGGTTCGCGCCGATCGCGCTCGCGGGCGCGTGGCTGTTGTCGCTGATGCGCCCCGGCGCGCGCGCATTCGCGCTGGCCGCGACGGCGGTGCTGTGCTTGCCCTTGCTGCCGATGCAGTACGCCCGCTACGCCTATCCCGGGCTCGCCTTGTTCTGCGTGTTGTTGCCGGTGGGTCTGCGTTCGCGCATCGGCGCGCGCCCGTTCGCTTGGCTGATCGTCGGCGTCTGCGTTCTGAATCTGGCGTATCAAGCGAACGCGAGTTGGTTGCATCACTCGGCGGCGATCAAACGCACGATCAAAAGCGGCGGCGACCCCGCACGCGTGTTTCCGTTCTATGTGCCCGAGCGGTTGCTGTTGCGCGAGGTACCCGACGCGCCGGATCAACTCGTGCTCGCCACCGATCCCTTCCGCAACAGCGTCGCCGAACTCGGCGTACGCGGACGCACTGTCGCCGAGCACGACCCTTCGCTCGCGGCCGAGGCCGTCGCCGCCGAACGCGACGCGAGCGGCGCGCTGTGGGCCGCGTTGTTCGCGCGTCATCGCATCCGCTGGGCATTGGTGAGCACCGAGCGCGCTTCGCCCGCACTGCGCGCCGGGCTCGCACGCGCGGGCGCGACGCAAGCGCGTACGCTGCAGGCGGTGGAGCTGTGGCGATTCGCGGCGCCCGATGCGTCCGAAGCATCCGAAACTGGCGCCGAAGGGACATCGCCATGAGTCTGACGCGGCAAGGCCGGCATTATCTGATCATCGGCGGCGTGCAGTGGCTGGTGGACTGGGGCGTGATGGTGCTGGTCAGCCACCTGGGCGCGATGGTGGAGGTCGCGAACGTTTGCGGCCGCATCAGCGGCGCGATGCTCGGTTTCTGGCTCAACGGCAGGATCACGTTTTCGTCGGAAGACACGACCGTCGGTCGCCGCCAACTGCAGCGTTTCCTGCTGATGTGGTTATGCAATACGACGATCAGCACGTTCGCGATGAGCCGCATCGACGATGTCTTCGGCTTGCAATGGGCCTGGCTGGCGAAACCGGCCATCGAATTGACGCTGGGGTTGGTCGGATTCCTGCTGTCGCGGCATTGGGTCTACAAGGCCTGACCAGCCTGTAGAGCGGAGCGAAGCTCCGCTAAACAACCCACCACCGTTTCTTGTAGAGCGGAGCGAAGCTCCGCTACGAAACCCATCGCCATTTTTCGTAGAGCGGAGCGAAGCTCCGCTACGCAACCCACCGAAAAGAACAGCGGAGCTTCGCTCCGCTCTACACACACAAAAAACAGCGGAGCTTCGCTCCGCTCTACGGACACAGGAACGGCGACAACAAAACGCCGGCTTTCGCCGGCGTTTCGATATTTCGCGTTGGGCGAGCCCCGGCGCGAAGAATCAATGCTTGAGGTTCTTGCGCAAGCGCTCCAACGCGCTCAATTGCGCGAGGCTCATCGCAAGCTGCGACTGCGCCTCTTCGGTGCTCATCTTCGGGTCTTTGTGCTCCAGCGCGCGCCTGGCTTCTTCCATCGCGGCACGCACCGCCGCTTCGTCGATATCGTCGGCGCGGATGGCGGTGTCGGCCAACACGGTCACGACCTGCGGCTGCACTTCGAGCAAACCGCCGGAGATCGCGAAATCCAGGGTCTCGCCGTTCGGCGTGGTGACGACGACTTTACCGGGCTTCAGACGCGTGATCAGCGGCGCGTGACGCGGCGCGATGCCGAGTTCGCCCTGCTCGCCGGTGGCGACCACGAGCGTAGCTTCGCCGTGATAGATCTCGGCTTCGGCGCTGACGATGTCGCAACGGATGGTGGCCATAGGTGAACGCTCTTATTCATTGTCCCCCTCTCCCGCCTGCGGGAGAGGGCAGGGGTGAGGATGAGGGCAACATACCCCCACCCTAACCCTCCCCCGCACGCGGGGGAGGGAACACGAATCAAGCAGCCAACTTCGCCGCTTTCTCGACCGCTTCTTCGATGCCGCCGACCATGTAGAACGCCTGCTCCGGCAGGTGGTCGTATTCGCCTTCGACGATGCCCTTGAAGCCGCGGATGGTGTCCTTCAACGACACGTACTTACCCTTCGAGCCGGTGAACACTTCGGCCACCGTAAACGGCTGCGAGAAGAAGCGTTCGATCTTGCGCGCGCGGGCCACGGCCAGTTTGTCGTCTTCCGACAATTCGTCCATGCCCAGAATCGCGATGATGTCTTTCAGTTCTTTGTACTTCTGCAGCGTGGCCTGGACGCGACGCGCGGTGTCGTAATGCTCGTTGCCGATCACGTTCGGGCCGAGCTGACGACTGGTGGAGTCCAGCGGGTCCACGGCCGGGTAGATACCCAGCGAAGCGATGTTACGGCTGAGCACGACGGTCGCGTCCAAGTGCGCGAAGGTGGTGGCCGGCGACGGGTCGGTCAGGTCGTCCGCGGGCACGTACACGGCCTGGATCGAGGTGATCGAGCCGGTCTTGGTCGAGGTGATGCGTTCCTGCAGCACGCCCATTTCCTCGGCGAGTGTCGGCTGGTAGCCCACCGCCGAC
>JADZBF010000529.1 GCA_020852215.1 Lysobacter sp.
CAACGATCTCGTCCGCGCTCAGCGCTTGCACGACTTGCGACAGATCGAAATGCGCGGCGGCGCGGCCGGTGCTGACCGCCGTGACCATGCTGACTTCATCCTCGTGCGAGGGGTAGTCGATCATCACTTTCAGCAGGAAGCGGTCGAGCTGCGCTTCGGGCAGCGGGTACGTGCCTTCCTGTTCCACCGGGTTCTGCGTGGCCAGGGTCATGAACGGCGCCGGCAGCGGGTGACTGGTGCCTTCGATGGTGACCTGCTGTTCCTGCATCGCTTCGAGCAGCGCCGACTGCGTCTTCGCCGGTGCGCGGTTGATTTCGTCGGCGAGGATAAGGTTGGCGAAGATCGGGCCGCGACGGATCGCGAAGCGTTCGGTCTTCGGGTCGTACACCGCATGGCCGCTGACGTCGCTGGGCATCAGGTCGGGCGTGAACTGCACGCGCGCGTAGCGGCAGCCGAGCGCTTGACCCCGCGCGCGCACCAGCAGCGTTTTGCCCAGGCCGGGCACGCCTTCGATCAGCACATGGCCGCCGGCGAGCAGCACGATCAGGATCTGATCGAGCACATCGTCCTGTCCGATGAACGCCTTGGCGATTTCGGCGCGGACCGCGGCGGCTTTTTCGACCAGGGCTTCGCCCACGATCGGCACGATCGCGTTCGGTTCGGGCGCGGGCACGTTTTCGCTCGCGGAGGTCTGAACATCGTTCATAGGCGGTGTCTCAAGTGGAGAAGTTTGGCGATCCGGTACACGAAATCGCGGGGGTCGCGCGGGCGGGGATAACGCAATGCGTCTTCGATCTCCGCCGCGCTCATGCCGGTGCGGCGGGCGATCGCTTCGACGCGCAGCACGCCCTCGAGCGCGGCGGCGTAGGGGTCGCGCCGACGCAAGCGGCGCAGGAACGCTTCGAACACGGCGGCGTACAGCACGGCGCTGCGGCCGTAGCGGTACAGATGATCGCCGTTGGCCTGCACGTGTTCGAGCAGCGAACGGCGTTCGACCGCGGGCGACGGCTGCAACGGACCGAGACGTTCGGTGCGCAGCCACAGCCACAGGATCAGCGCCAACAACAGCGGCGTCGCGATCATCCAGCCGTAGCGCATCATCAATCGGAACAGCGACGGCACATCGGCGCTGTAGATCAAATGCGCGGTGCCGCCTTCGCCGCGATTGGGCTGGAACAATTGCAGCGCCAGCGCGTAGTGCGGGCCGTCTTCGAGCTGATAGTTGTTCAGGAAATCCAGATCCGCCAGCACATCGACCGTGCCGCGGCCGTGCGCCAAGCGCGCGAACACGCTGGTCTCGGTGGCCTCGTCGTCCCAACTGAGCAGAATCTCGGGGCCGTCGTCGGCGAACGCGAAACGGCGCGCATTGCAGAACTCGACGTGATCGTCCTCGCGCGCCACCCGCAGACCCATGCATTCGGCGACGGGATCGTCGTCCTCACCCACGCCGTCGAGCAGAAGGCCCAGTTCGCCGAAGATCGGCGCATCGTCGATGTCCAAATCCTCGCTCAGCTCCGGGGTGCGCAGAATCAGATGACCGCCGCGGGCGACCCAGTCGAGCAATTCGCTGCGTTCCTGCGCGCGCAGCGTGGCGGGGTCGCCGTAAAGCAGCAAGGTATCGTGCGGACCGAGCGGATTCTCGTCCAACTCCAGGCGTTGCCGCGCGTTGGTCGGTTGGCCGTCGGCGACCAGCGACAATTTCAGCGCGTACAACGGGTTGTAGGCGGCCTCGCCGCGTGGCGGCAGCGCCTGCACCTTGATCACGCGCTCGAAGGTGGCCATCCACCACGCCGCGAACCCCAGGCCCAACACCAACACGGCCAGCGTGACCAACACGGTCACGTTGGCGGATTTGGACGTGCGCAAGGAATCGCCCCTCATGCGCGCCACCCGAAACGTTGGGTCAGGCTTTGCAGAATGGCCTCGAAATCGCTTTCTTCCGGCAAACGCTGGCCGTAGGCGGCGTATTGCCAAATGCGCACCATCTGCTGGAACGCGGTGCGATCGTCGGGCTCCGGCATGCGCCGCGACATGCGCAAACATTCGGCTTCGGTCGCGCCCGGCGGCAGGTGCGCACCGGCGCGCGCGACCATCGCTTCGACGCTGGCGCGATACAGCAACGCCAACGCGCGCCGCGGCTGACCCTCGCGCCACAGGCGACGCGCGCTGGAGACGATGTCCGGCGGCAACGGTTCGACGTGTTCGGCCGCCTGCACATCGACCGGCGCCGGTTCGGGCTCGGCCGCGCCGACGAAGCCGCGCAGCCACGGCCACCAGCGTCGCGCGGTCGCCAGCAGGAACACCAGCAACACGCCAACCAACAACCACAACCCGTATTCGCTGATGAAGGCGAGGATCTGGCCCAACCAATCCAATTGCGGCGTCGGCTGACCCGGCGCGGGCGGCGTGCGATCGCGCCGTTGCCACACTTTGTTGCGGCGCTTGGGGCGCATATCCGGATCTTGGTATGCGCGCGCCACCGATTTACCGAATGCGCCGTGATCGATGGTGCCCTGGCCGAAGATCTTCCGGAGTTCCTGCGGCGGCGGGCCGCCGTCCTGGTCGGCGGTGTGATCGGGTTTTTTGCCGTTCAACAGCTCATCGGCGATCTCTTGCGGCGTCTTCGGTGCGTCGTCGGGCTTCTTGTCGGCGTTCTCGTCGATATTCTCGTCGTCGTTCTTTTCCGGCTGCGCCTGCACCGTCGGCGGCGTGGACGGCGGCGGCACCTCGGGCGGCGGCGGTTGCTGCGCGAACGCCGACGACGACCAGCACGCGACGATCAACAACAACGCGCTGAGCGCACCGGCATCGATGCGCTTGCGCATCCGCCGAAACGCGATTTCCACATCCCAGGCTTCGAGCTGCGTGCGGCGATTGAGATACAGGCCGAAACCGCCGCCGACGTAGAACGGCTCGATCACGGTGACGGCGATGTAGTCGGCCACCAGGAACAGCAGGATCAGCCATTCCGGCGGACGCCGGCCCCATTGCACGGCCGCGTCGATGAATTCCGGAATCTTCTCGTTCGGCACGAACAACACCACCAGCAACAGCAACGACACTTGCACGATCGCGATGAAATTCACGCACATCAAGGTCAATTGCACGGCATGGCCACTGGCGCCGGCACCGATGACGCGGCGACGTTCCTTCAACAACGTCGTGTCCGCGCCCTCGAGCAGATCGATCGGCAACATCACCGCGCGCAGCGGACTGAACCGACGCCAGGTCAGATGGCCCAACATCGATCGCCAGCCCCAGCGGAACTGCGCGCGCACGGTCTCGCGCAGCGTGGGCGCGTGACCGAACACCGAACGCGACAACACATAGACCGGAATGCGATCGAACACCGGCCGCAACCACCACATCGGCAACCACGCCAAAGCGACGAAGCCCAGCGACCACGCGCCGGCGCAGAACAACACGAACAAGGGCAGCGTGAACAACAGCCACGCCCCCCAGATACCGCGCGCATGGCGACGCACCAAAGCGCTGCCCAGCTCCATGGCTTCCCAACCCGAGCGCGGACGCAATTCGACGGTCAGCGATTCGAGTTTCATCGCGTGTTCGTGCCCTGCGCCGCGCGCGAGGCGCCCGTGGTCCATGCGCGGCCATCGATGCGTTCGGCATCGTCGCTCGGGAGCGCGCCGCGTCCGCCGCGCCACAGCCACAACAGAATCGTGGTCCACAACACGCCGCCGACGCTGTATTTCACCGCGGCCGGCATCCAGCCGATCGACGACCAAAACGCTTCGACGAACGCGGCGAACACCAGCATCCCGAACACGCCGATGCACAATTTGGCGCCGACATGGCCGGCTTCGATCAAAGCATCCACGCGACGGCGGCGACCCGGTGCGATCAGCGCCAAGCCCAGGCGCAAGCCCGCCGCGCCCGCAAGCACAATCGCGGTCAATTCAGGCGCCGAGTGACCCACGACGAACCGCCAGAACGGGTCGCCATGACCGACCGCCTGCAAATGTCCGGCGACGGTGCCGATGATCACGCCGTTGCTGATCAACACGAAGATGGTGCCGACCCCGGCCAGCAAGCCGCTGGCGAAGGTGCGAAAACCGATGCTGATGTTGTTCAGGATGTAGTGGCCGAACATCATCACGTCGGTACCGTCTTTGCGGCCGATCTTTCGCGCCTGATCGGCGGGGTCGTACATCTGCTCGAACCGCGCCAATTCCTGCGGGTCGAACACGCTGCTGGACAACTCCGGCCACTGCTGCACGGCGAGGAACATGCCGACCAGCGGCACCACGAACAACGCGACCGACGCCCACAGGCAGCCGCGTTGCGCGCGCACCAAGCGCGGGAATTCGGCGACGAAGAACATCAACGCCCGCCGCCACTGCGGCGCGGGCGCGCGATACAGCACGGCATGGCCGCGCTGCATCAGCGCCTGCAAGCGCTCAACGACCTGCGGGCTGTAGCCGCGACGTCGCGCCAAGGCCCGTTGCTGGCACAGCCGGCGATAACGCACGGGCACATCCTCGTCGCGCAATCCCTCCCAGCCGCCTTGACTCTTGCGCACCAACCGCGGGTTGTCGCCGCGCAAGCGCAGCCACTCTTCCAACGCATTCCACTCGGCCTCGTAACGGGCGACGAACGCTTCCTGTCTCATGTGCGCCCCAGCAGCCAGTTGGCGACGCCCTGCAAACGCCGCACGCCCAACGCGCCGCCGCTGCCGACCGCCGGCGCGGCGATATCGGCCAATTCCTCCTGACGCCCCGGCGTGAGCGCTTGCGCGCGCTCGGCGAAGGCGATCACCGCGGCCTGCTCCTGCGGCTGCAGCGGCATCGCGGGCGCATAGGCGCCTTCCAGACGCGACAACGGATGCGACGGCTCGCGCGGCGCGTAAATCACCACGGTCTTCGCGACCATATCGCCGAGCCGCCGGCCCCA
>JADZBF010000530.1 GCA_020852215.1 Lysobacter sp.
ACCCACTCCGAAGTGATCCTCGACGAGGCGCTGGACCGAAATCTCACTCTGCTGCTTGAGGGGCGCGCAGACGATCTGGCCAGAAAGCAGGACATCCGTAATAGTCTGAAGCACTTCGGCGCCGACCATTACATCAAGGCACGTCAGCGTGGCTATGTTCTTTATGTCGAAGGGGGAACAGATGTGGATATGCTGCGCGCACTCGCCGAACGACTGGATCACCCGGTTGTTAAGGCCTGGGATGAGCGGATCAATAGTTTTTACGTCCAGGACAATTACCCGCTACAGGACACGAACACCGAGTTAGAGCGCGTGGAGGGCGGTTTCGGCCTCACTCCGCGCGAGCATTTCAACGGCTTGCGCAGGTTGCTTCCAAATCTGCAAGGACTTGCGATTCTCGACAATGACGGACAGGCGCGACAAGATTTCGATGAAGGCGCATTGAAGGTCCGCTATTGGCGCCGTTATGAGACAGAGAACTATTTCGTCACGCCAGATTTTCTGCGCCGCTATACGCTAGCACAATACCCTGCAAATGATTTGTTTTCGCGCGATGCGCAGAATGCCATGGATGAAACGTTGTCTGGCATTGTCAAGGACATGATCTTCGACGGCAACGAAGATGATTTTCGCTCATGGAGTGCTTCGCCGCCTGATGCGGCTAGATTAATCTGGGAGGCAAAAACCGAGCGCCGTAAGTTGAGTGCGTTTGCGGAAGAATACTTTCGCCGCCTCGCCATAAGAATGGGCGGCGGCATGCTGCTGCGTAAAGGGGAACTGCATCGTTTAGTGCCTTATTCCGAGCTGAACTCTAGTGCCGAAACAGAAGTTCGCACCAAATTGGATATGCTGTACGAAATCTTCGCGCAGGCGCAGCTGCACGCCGAAATCGAAACGTCGAACACCAACGAATCGACAGAATGACTTGGACGCACCGATCGCTTTTATCCGAGAGACAACTGTGACCATCATTCCGCACACCATCGGCGGCATGAAGATCGATGCCTCGCATCGCCACGCCGACGTCTACGACCCCGCGACCGGCGCGGTCGTCAAACGCGTGCCGCTCGCCTCCGCCGACGAGGTGCGTGCCACCGTCGATGCCGCATCCGCCGCGTTTCCCGCCTGGGCCGAAACCACGCCGCTGAATCGCGCGCGGGTGATGTTCAAGTTCAAGGAATTGCTGGAACGCCACGCGGGCGATCTCGCCGCCATCATCACCGCCGAACACGGCAAAGTGCTGTCCGATGCGCGCGGCGAAGTGACGCGCGGTTTGGAAGTGGTCGAATTCGCCTGCGGCATTCCGCATTTGCTCAAAGGCGAGCATTCGATGAACGTCGGCCGCGAAGTGGATTCGTGGACCGAGTACGCGCCGCTGGGCGTGGTCGTCGGCATCACGCCGTTCAATTTCCCGGCGATGGTGCCGCTGTGGATGTTTCCGGTCGCCATCGCATGCGGCAATACTTTCGTGTTGAAGCCGTCGGAACGCGATCCGTCGGCGTCGATCTTCATGGCCGATCTGCTGAAACAAGCCGGTCTGCCCGATGGTGTGTTCAACGTCGTGCATGGCGATAAAGTCGCGGTCGATGCCTTGCTCGACGAACCGCGCGTGCAGGCGATCAGTTTCGTCGGCTCCACGCCGATCGCCGAATACATTTACGCCCGTGGCAGCGCCAACGGCAAGCGCGTGCAGGCACTGGGCGGCGCGAAGAATCATATGGTGGTATTGCCCGATGCCGATCTCGACGGCGCGGTTTCCGCACTGCTCGGCGCGGGTTACGGCTCGGCCGGCGAACGTTGCATGGCGATTTCGGTGGCCGTGTGCGTGGGCGATGCCACCGCCGACGCGTTGGTGGCGAAACTCGCGCCGAAAGTCGCGGCGTTGAAGATCGGCCCCGGCTGTTCGGACCCGGAAATGGGTCCGCTGGTGACCGCCGCGCATCGCGACAAAGTGCGCGGGTATGTCGATGCTGGCGTGGCCGAAGGCGCCGAACTCGTGGTCGACGGCCGCGGCCATCGCGTCGATGGCCACGACGCCGGCTTCTTCCTCGGCGGTTGTTTGTTCGATCGCGTCACGCCCACGATGCGTATCTATCGCGAGGAAATTTTCGGTCCGGTGCTGTGCGTGGTGCGCGTGCCAGATTTCGAGACGGCGTTG
This sequence comes from Lysobacter sp., assembly GCA_020852215.1. Taxonomy (GTDB): domain Bacteria; phylum Pseudomonadota; class Gammaproteobacteria; order Xanthomonadales; family Xanthomonadaceae; genus Lysobacter_I. Next base: position 2,159 of record JADZBF010000530.1, read on the forward strand.
AAATTGGTGAACGACCACGAATACGGCAACGGCACCGCGATCTTCACTCGCGACGGCGGCGCCGCGCGCGAGTTCGCGCATCGCGTGCAGGCCGGCATGGTCGGCGTGAACGTACCGATCCCGGTGCCGATGGCTTTCCATAGTTTCGGCGGCTGGAAGCGTTCCATCTTCGGCCCGCTGCATGTCCACGGCCCCGACGGCGTGCGCTTCTACACCCGCTTGAAAACCATCACCGCGCGTTGGCCGGAAGATGCGCGCCACGCCGAGTTCGTGATGCCGACGATGAAGTGATTTCCCGTGTAGGAGGGCCTTCAGGCCCGATGTTGTTGGGGCCTTCTGCGCCCATGACTACGCTGCGATCTGTCTGCGGGCCTAAAGACTCTCCTACGCAATAACGTGATCGATATGTCCGTAAAGCCGCAAAAAATCGTCGTGATCTCCGGCTCCGGCATCAGCGCCGAAAGCGGTTTACCGACGTTTCGCGATGCCGATGGTTTGTGGCGCAACCGCGACTGGCGCGAATTGGCGAGTCCCGAAGGCTGGCGCAAACATCCAGAACTCGTGTTGGAGTTCTACAACGAACGCCGCGCGAAAGCCGCCGAAGCGCAGCCCAATGCCGCGCATCGTGCGCTGGCCGAATTGGAATCACATTACGACGTGGTGATCGTCACCCAGAACGTGGACGATCTGCACGAACGCGCGGGTTCGACGCAAGTGATCCATCTGCACGGCGAATTGGCCTGGGCGCGCGGTACGTCGCCGCGGCGATTGCGCACGCACCTCGGCGCCGCGCCGATCCGCATCGGCGACGTGTGCGAAGACGGCACGCAATTGCGGCCGAATATCGTGTGGTTCGGCGAGGAGGTGCCGTTGATGCCGGTCGCCGCCAGACATGTCGCCGAGGCCGACAAAGTGCTGGTCGTCGGTACCTCGCTTACCGTTTATCCGGCCGCATCATTGACTCGCTACGCGAATTCGATCGCCGAAAAGACGGTCTGCGCCTTCGAAATCGAAGAGATTCCGCAGGGCTATCGCTTGCTGCGCGGCGCCGCCACGACGGTCGTGCCCGATCTCGTTCAAGGCTGGCTGGCGCCGCACGCATGAGATTGCGCAGCGTACGGGGAACGTTTGGCGCGTTCCCCGTACGGACCTCGAATCGATCAACCTCAGTCGAGGATGATCACCGGGCACTTCGTCACGAGCACTCGGCTGTAAGGCGTCGCGACGCCCCATGTGATGTGCCACGTTTGGCAAGCGGCATCGTGGGCGATGCCACGGGCGCCGACCTGGGTCGTATGCGCCGCATTGTTGTAGTAAAGCACGTAGGTCTCGTATCCAGCGGCAGGGGCCGGATAAGCCTGCAACCCGGCGACGACCCCACCCACGGCCAGAACGGCAACGGACAACGCGGCGATTTTCGATATACGCATGACGGTTCTTCTCCTTGTCGTTGAATGAATGGCGCCCCCTAGCGCCGCTTCCTGATGTACACCCCGGCTCGCGGTATTGCAAACGCTTCCGCTGCGGGGAGATGTCTCCTCGATCGACGGTCGCCTTCGCCCGTACGCGCAACGAGTTAGCGGGACGTAGCGGCTAAAGATCGCGTTGGATCCTGACCACGGAAAACCCGGCCGGGTCGGTTTGCCCTGTGGCCGGCGCGTAGCGACCGTCGGGCTCGCGCACCAGATACATCAGGTATGTCCGCGACTCGGCGGTGTGGAATTCCAGCAGCAGCGGGCCGTTGAGCAACGGTTGCGACGCCTTTTCCGAGTCCAATCGATAGTGATGCAGTTCGATCTTCGGCGTGCGCGGCGCGCCCTTCAACCACGCTTTCACCTCGAGTTCGGTGGTCACGCCGACGACGCGCACATCGGGGCGGATGCCGGGCAACACCGCTCGCTCATCCGTGTCGCGTCCAACCAGCGGCACGGCGATCACCACCGCATCGGCACGATCGAACAGGTCTTGATCATCGGGCGTCGCGATCAAACGCGGGTACGCCACGAGCGGAATCGCGCATAGCAACGATGCGAGCAACCACTTCTTCATTCGAGCGCTCCTCTACGGAATGGGACACCTGACGATCCGGCGACGCTAAACGGACCGCTACAGACCGCTAAGGGTTCCGCAAGAACAAGACATATCCGCGGAAATAAGGGTGCTTGCGCAGCGACGGCGGCGGGTCCCATTCCCCGCCCTGCAGCAAACCGATCCGGAATGGCAGCGCCAACCGATCCAGCCGGGCGAGATAATCGCGATAGCCAGGAATCACACGGCGGCCTTGGTAAATCTGCAGCACCACCTCGTCCACCACGCCGGCCAGCGCGGTCAAACTGCGCGGGTCGCCGTTCGCGCTCCAATCCAGCAAGCCGGTGATGCCGAGCTTGCAATCCTTCGGAAGCGATCGGCGTAGCCCTTTCAGAAATTCGGCGTACTCGTCCAAATGCCGCGTGCGCGCATCGAAATCGATCTGCACGCCGACGACGCGATTGCCCGCCTCACGCCAACGCCGCACACGTTCGAGCAATTGCGCGCGGATCTGTGGCGTCCAATGCAAGGTTTCGGCGCGTACGACCAGCCAGACATCGGCGTGTGTGATCTTCGGCGTCGCGCTCAATCGCGAAACGAAGCGCACGGCGGGTTCCGCCTTCACTTCGCCCTGCAGCAAGTACACCGTTCGTGCGCGATCGAGCACGGGCTGCGGTCGGACGCCGGCCCACAGCCAGAACGCGTCGTAGCGCTCGGCGTTCACGCGCGGCGTCGATACCGATGCCGAAGACGCCTCCGGCGCAGCGCTCGTCGCCTGCGCCGCGGTCGCACCGCTCGCCATGCCGAGAAGAGCCAGCGCGCAGCACGCGAACCATCGCATCGCCGCGCGCCGGGTTTGGCTCACCAGTAAAACTCGAGTTTCTTCGCCCACGGCGAGGAGGCGTATTCGCTCTTCAATCGACGGAACCAGGCCTTGCGCGTCTCTTTGGGCACCTCTTCGCCGCCGCAATCGTTATTGCCGGACGGCGCGTAGCAGTTCACCGCGCGATAGAGGGCATACGCCTTATCTTCCGGCGTCGCCGCGGCATCGTTCATCGCGCTGCGATAGATGCGTTGCCGAGAAAACGACTCGCCCGGGAATTGCGAAGGCCCACCGCCGAGTTCGTTCGCCGACGGCGAGAAGTCGAGTTCGAATGCGTCGTAGCCCTTCAAGCGCACGAATTCGCCAAGGCACAAAGACGCGGCGACGTTGTTGGGCGTTTTCGCCAGCGTCGCGGCGACGGTTTGCAGGCTCGGGCAACGGTAACCCTCGGCGGTGCCGCCCCATGCGAAATCGCCCAACGGCGGCGCTTGTTCGAGCTTGAAATAGCGCCCGTCGGAGCCCGGCGCGTTCTTCGGCAAGAACGTCTTGGCGTCGGTCAAGAAATCGGCGTAGCGGCCGCGCGTCAGTTGTTTGTACAGCAGCACGTAGGCCGCGACGGCGCGTTCGCGCGAAGACGCCTTCGTGTCTTTGACCCGGGCGCGCAGCAGATCGGGACCGGCGAGATTCATCAGCATGCGTTCGCGATAGGCCGGATCGACCACCGGCGAGTTCGCTTCGAACAGTCGCGGAATCGTGCCTCCGCGCTGATCGTGCAGCGCCAAACCGAGTTGCAAGGTCTCGCGCTGATACGCCTGTTGCGCATGCGGGAACAGCCGCAGCCACGCCTCGCGTGCCTGCGCGTCGCGCATCGCATCCAGCGCCAATGCGCGCAGGGCTTGGCGGCTGAATTGCACTGTGCTCATCGTGCCTTTCGGCGCGGCATCCGGCAATTGCGACAAGACGCGCTCGGGCGATTTTTCGACGAAGTAGGCGTGCGCCGCGAGCAGGTATTCGAATAATTCCGGCGCGCGCGCGAACCGCGAGCGTTGCGCCAGCAAGGCATCGCGAGAAAGGCCGCCTTCGCCCGGCGAGCCCTCGATCGCACGCATGCGGCGCAGATCGTCGACCGCGAGCAGCAGCGGGTCGGCCTTATCCGCGCGATAGGCGTCGGCCGGCAGTTTCGCGTCGATTTCCTGAGCGAGGTCGATATCGGTCAAATTGCGCAGCGATGCATCGGTCTGATCGATCTGCCAGCGATAGGCATCGAGCAATTTGTCCTGGTCCTGCCCCAGCCAGTAGACGCGACGCATCAGGCCGTAAGCCGATGCCGTGTACTGCCCACGCGGGTAATCGCGCACATACGCCTTGAGTGCGGCTTCGGCCATGCCCAGCGCGGCGCGGTCCATGCCCTCGAACTCGATGTCGCCGTACTCGCCGAATCCGCGCGCCTGCGCGGCCAGCGCCCACGCACGCCCGATCATGTAACGCGAGGCTTCGCGCACCCAGGGTTGTTTGCTTTTCGCCAGCGCGACGAACGGCGCCGGATCGTACGCGCCGTTGTAGAAGCCGACCGCGGCGCGCCAGTACGCCAGGAACTCGCGCCCGGCTTTCGAACTCAACGCAGCGTCCAGGTCGGCATCGAGGGCATCGGTCGCCGCCGCCGTACCTTCATCCGTGCAAGCGGCGTTGCGGCGCGCATCGGCGAGTCGGGCTTTCTCGTCGGCCGGTACGCTCTTGTCGGCATTCAACGCGGCGATGAACTGCGCCTCGCCGCTGGCCGTGCTGACGCAGGGCGTGCCTTGGCCGGACAAGATCGTCCATGAAGCGTCTTCGCCCTCGCCCGCTCGACCGACGCGCGACGCATAGGTCGCCCATGAAAACGGCATCGGCAGGATCGGCCGCTGCAGCGGCTCGGTCTTCGGCGGCTGCGCGACGAACGCGGTGCCGTGCCGGTCCGCGAGCAACAGCGCCAAATTGAGCCGGGTATCGTTCGCCGGCGCGAGCATCGCGCTGCCGGCGCAGCCGAAACCGAATTCGGTCCCGGCCGGCTCGACGGTCGGCATGCATTCGAAATCGGAACTGGCCCGGGCGGGCATCGCGTAAACAAGAGCGGCGGCGGCCGCGATCGAGAACAAGGCGTGGCGCATGGCGCTCCTGAGAGTGGGATGTCGCGGGACGGGGAATTCGCGTGCGGTCGCGATGCGACGCGCGGCCGCCATTGTGACCGGACGCGTGACAGAATGCAGGCGCAGCAGCGGTCGAGATGCCGCCGAAGTATGCCGCCGGACATGCGGCCAGCGTCGGAGGCCGCCGTTCTCGCCCGCGCCGAACCAACGATGGCTTCATACGGCCACTGACAGGAGGTTTTCATGATGTCGACGCACGACGCCGCCACGCGCACCGCATACCGCATCTGCCCGCTGTGCGAAGCCGCTTGTGGTCTGGCCGTGCAGTTGCGCGGCGACGAGGTGGTCGCGGTGCGCGGCGATCCGAACGATGCCTTCAGCGGCGGCTACCTGTGCCCCAAGGGCGTCGCGTTGAAAGACCTGCACGAAGACCCCGACCGTTTGCGCACGCCGATGCTCCGTCGCGGACGCGGCGCCGATGCGCGTTGGGAAGCCTGCGATTGGGACACCGCGTTCGCCGAGATCGAGCGGCGCTTGCTGCCGCTGCTGGACACGCACGGCCGCCAGAGCTTGGCGTTCAGTCTGGGCAATCCGATCGTCCACAAACTCGGCTTGCAGTTGTACGTGCCGCGCATGGTTCGTGCCGCCGGAACGCAGAACGTGTTCAGCGCGTCCACGCTCGATCAAATGCCGAAGCATGTGGCCTGCGGCCTGATGTACGGCCATTGGTTGAGCATCCCGGTGCCGGACATCGAGCGCACCGATCTGTTGATCGTCGTCGGCGCCAACCCGATCGCCAGCAACGGCAGCTTGTGGACAGTGCCGGATTTCCGCGGCAAAGCGCGCGCCCTGCGCGAACGCGGCGGGCGTGTGGTGGTGATCGATCCGCGCCGCAACGAAACCGCCGCGGTCGCCGACGAGCACGTGTCGATCCGTCACGGCGGCGATG